>CAZTVH010000021.1:0-14294 GCA_964616965.1 uncultured Bacteroidaceae bacterium
CGTTTTGATGAGTAATCTATCAAAAGCGTATTTGTACCCGGATTTACTTGTCAAATTTTAATTAATGAAATTCACGGGTTGTCAACCTCTGTATCAGATGAACTGTTAGGCATGATTCGCAACAGAATGAGCGATTGGATACTTCCACAAGGGTATACTCATAAATGTTTGCATGTCACACTTTCCTCTATCAAGCCAAACCCACAAGGATTAGGATTATATGTAGAGTATGGAAAAAATTGGCTAGAAGCCAATGAATATGAGATAATGCCAGTTGCGGATGGGAAATACAAAAGGATTAACGATGTTGCTGCATGGAAATTGATGGACTTGCATCAGCGGCTATTGACAAAGCATAAGGAAACTTTTTGGATAGATGTAGATAGTAGGATTGACAATGGTACAGAATATTTTCGAGTCACTAGCATAGAACACACCAAGAATCCGATACCATCCCAATTTGACATATTGTTAGAACAAGGTAAGATAACTGTCGACTTCTTATTAGACCGCAATAGGGGTGGAGATACTTATTCATTTAAAATTGGCAAGAAATACAGACCATTACTTTTCCCCGAAAGTGAGATTTATACAATCTGCAAGGGCTAAATTAATATCGTATTGGAGTGTTGGAGTGGAACGTTGTTGTAGAGTGCCGATGGGGAACCTTGATATGAGGTAGGTGACGTGGGTAGACAATGGATTTGGCTAGGAATGTGTGCTGATGTGGGCTTGCTAGGTGGTTGGATGTGTAGGCTATAGTATGTATGGAGTGGGAGATTGGAGTGGGGATGGTAAAATATTTTTTGTTGGTTAGTGAGTTTAAGTCCAAATAAATTTGTATATTTGCAGCCAATAAAATTTGCATATATTAACACTTAAAAACTTATATTAAGATGATTACAAAATTAGATGACCTTCTGGAACTCGTAAAGAGCAAGGAAAAGAAGAATTTGGTGGCTGCTTACGCTAACGATTCCCATACCATTGGTGCAGTTAGTGCCGCTATCGACAAGGGCATTGTGAATGCTACTCTTGTTGGTGATATTGAAACCATCAAGAAGGTTTGCGCCGAAGAGGGCATCAATCCCGACAAGTTTGAACTTGTGCAAGAGGCCAACGACAATAAGGCTGGCGCACTTGCTGTGAAGCTCATCAACGAAGGTAAGGGCGATTTCCTGATGAAGGGCCTGCTGTCGACCGACAAGTATATGCGTGCTATTCTGAACAAGGAGAACGGCCTTATGCCCGGCAAGAAGAACGATATGCTGACCCACATGGCCGTCATGGAGGTTCCGGCCTATCACAAACTGCTTGTCTGCTCCGACATGGCCATCATCCCGGCTCCCGATTTCAAGCAGAAGACCGCTATCATGAACTTCCTCATTCAGGTGTCGAAGAGCTTGCAGAACCCCAAACCCAAGGTGGCTGTGCTGGCTGCTACCGAGCAGGTCTCCATCGGTATGCCCGCCTGCGCCGAGGCCGCATGGCTGGGTATGCAGAGCCTGCGTGGGCAGATACCCGGAGCTGTGGTTGACGGACCTCTGAGCCTCGACTGCGCCATCGACAAGGAGAGCGCACAGACCAAGAAGCTCACCTCCGAGGTGGCCGGCGACGCCGACTGCCTGCTGTTCCCCAACATCGAGAGCGGCAACATCTTCTACAAGGCCTGCACCAAGTTCGCACATGCCGAGCTGGCTTGCATGGTTATGGGTGCACGCGTGCCGTGTGTCCTCACCAGCCGTGGCGACAGTGCCAAGACCAAGCTCTATAGTATTGCATTGGCTGCCTTGCAGTGCAAATAATCATTAATAATGTAAGGGCTCGTCATCAGAGAGAAGGCGAGCCCTTCTTTTTGTATTTTATGGACAAGTATTTTGAAGAATTGAAAGGTGTTGCCATCACGGTGTGTGACAAGGAGGGCAACATATTGGACATGAACACCACCTCCGCCAATGTGAACAGCCACGGAGAGAAGATAATTGGCAACAACCTGTTTGACTGCCATCCCCCACGGGCGGCAGCCATACTGAAGGATTTGCTGGAGAATGAGAAACTGAACGCCTATACCATCGAGAAGAAGGGCGTGAAGAAGTTGATTTATCAGGTGCCGTGGTATGAAAACGGTGAGTTTGGCGGGTTGATAGAGCTGTCGCTGCCTATCCCGTTTGAGATGCCTCATTATGTTAGAGGTTAATGAATTGTATAGACTAGAAATAAGTATTTTTGATGAAACGTAGACAATTAGCCGCGTTGTTGGCTGTGATGCTTGTTACTTTCCAGTTGTTTGCCCAAGGGAAGATTTCGGGCAGAGTGTATGATAGTAAGTCAGGTTCGCCGGTGGAGTATGCCACGGTGGCAGTGCTGAACGCGAAGGATTCGGGCCTTGTCACTGGCACGGTGACAGAGAGCAATGGTTCATTCTCAGTGAAGGCTGCTCATGGTCGTTATTTGGTGCGAGTGTCGTTCATGGGATACGACACCTATTTCTATCCCGATGCGGTGGTGCTAAACGATAAGCGTCCATCGCTGAATTTGGGAAAGATACAGATAGAACCCGCAGCGATGATGATGGACGAAGTGACAGTGACAGCAGAGCGCACGCTGGTGGAATATCAGCTGGACAAGCGGGTGATGAATGTGCACAAGAGCCTGGTGGCAAGTGGCGGCACGGCTACCGATGTGTTGGAGCAGGTGCCGAGCGTGTCGGTGGACAACGATGGGAATGTGTCGTTGCGCGGTTCGTCGAATGTGAAAGTGCTTATCAATGGCCGTCCCTACGAGCTGATGGGGAATGACTTGGAGACTTTGTTGGAGCAGATACCGGCCAGTTCGGTGGAGAGTGTGGAGGTGATTACCAATCCTTCGGCCAAGTATGACCCGGAAGGTATGAGTGGTATCATTAATATAAAATTAAAGGAGAAAACATCTGGCGCACTGGGGTTGAACGGGGTGGCAAACGTCAATGTGGGTACGCCGTTGCCGTTTCTCATTCCCGATGTGCTGCCACAGGTGATACCCACCACAATGAGGAGTATCAGCCTGAACTATACGACTGAGAAATACAATCTCTTTTTCACCCTCGATGGTGGTATGCGTAGCAGGGGGAGTGTTTCGCATTCGAACATACGCCGTATTCGCAATGGTGAGGCTTGGAGCCACGATACGTTGGACCAGTACAACATACGCCGCAACTTGATGGGCAGTATGAAGGTGGGGGGTGAGTATTATTTTAATGACAAGAACAGCCTGCTGTTCTCGTACCAACTGAGAGGCGGGTCGCGCAGGAGGATGAGCCAGATATTTTCGACCGACTTGCTCAACGAAAACCACCTGCTTGACTATATGCAGGCGGATACCAACAACAACGCCAATGTGAACCATACGTTCAATTTGAGTTATATCAAGAAGTTTGAAGAAAAAGACCGCGAACTGACAGCCGATGCCACCTTCTCGATGCGACGGGTGCGTGGCAGTGGGTTCCAAGAGCAGGTGTATGACAATGCGTTGGCGATTTGGGACCATTACTATCTACGCGAGACGGAGAGCGAGAACCACCATCAGGCACTCAATGTAAAGGTGAACTATGTGCATCCCTTTGCAGAGAATTGGAAATTGGAAACGGGATATGAGGGCAGGCTGGATTGGCCCAACCAAAATGCTATTTACTATCGAACCGAATACGACCCCATGACGCACGCGCTATATAGATACCACGATACGGTTTCGTCGACCCATTTCGACTATACGCAGCAGACTCATGCCGCATACGTCACGTTGGGAGGTAAGGTGACCGAGCAACTGTCGGCGCAGGCAGGTTTGCGGGAAGAATACTCGTATTTGTATGGCCATGATGTCAACCATCCCGCTACCGAGGCTGTACACAAAGACTATTGGAAGCTATATCCGACATTGCATGTGTCGTATGAGATTAATAAGAGCAACAGTATGCAGGCGAGTTACAGCCGTCGGGTGCGCCGGCCGCACATGTGGGACCTGAACCCCTATCTGGATGTACGCGAGGGCCAGGAGTTGGGATTTGGCAACCCCAATCTCGACCCCGAATTTACCAATGCCTTTGAATTGTCGTACAACCTCAGTTTGGATAAATGGAATATCTACACTTGCGCTTATTACCGTCAGACCAACAACATGATGACGCGATATGGCTATGTGTGGGATTCGGTGTCACAACAGCGTTATTCGTGGTGGATGCCCTACAACCCGCAGTACGATGGCTATTGGGCTAGCACCTGGCAGAATTTGGACAAGGGTTACAACTATGGTTTGGAACTGATTGTAGACTGGCAGATATTGAAATGGTGGAAGCTTAACGTGAGTGTGAACCTCTATAAGAGTGTCATCGAAGGCACGGCCCTGCTCGACAACAAAAGACAGGAGGCCTTGCAGGCTAGCGGGAAATTCTCTTCGTTTATGACTTTGCCTCACGACTGGACGATTCAGTTCTCTGGGCAGTATTTCGCCCCCTGGCTCGACTTGCAGACAACGATGTTTCCCTCCTATTGGTGCGACTTGGCTGTAAAGAAGGATGTGTTGCAGAAGCGCGGTACAATCAATCTGCGTGTGGGCGATGTGTTTGCCACCGGTGGCTGGGGACATGAGACGCATACCGAGCAGCTTGACAGGCTGGTACATGCCCGTCGCATCTCGCCCACTGTTTCTGTGGGGTTCTCATATAAGATTAACAATGGCCTCAAACAGAGACCCACTCAGAACGAGGATGACGAGTCATCAGAAAGCGAATATTAAACTACGCGACCATGAAGGTCGTCGAGAGGTCTTTGATATAGTGCGCAACCGCTATGTGGCACTGACTCCCGAAGAGTGGGTGCGGCAGCACGCCATACATTACCTGCATTATGAGTTGGGCTATCCATTGGAGCTGATACAAGTGGAGGGCGCCATTGAGCTTAACGGTATGACGCGGCGGTGCGACATAGTGGTGTATGACGCGGCGGTACGTCCATTTATCATCGTCGAGTGCAAGAAAGAGACAGTGCCTCTATCGCAAAAAGTGCTTGACCAGGCGTGCCGGTACAATCTGGTGTTGCAGGTGCCGTACCTCTGGTTGACAAACGGTGTGCAGCAGGTTTGCTGTAGGGTTAGTTTTGATGAAAAAAGGGTCGTTTTGATACCAGAGCTGCCCAAGTGTCATAAAAAAAGTTAAAAAGAAGGGACTAGGGGTGTCCGTTTTCGTTATTTTGAGAGTATATAAGTAGAAGATGAAAATTCACATCAATGCGAGAAGCCGACAAACAGATGCTAGCAGACCACTATCTGGACTTATATCAGATGGCCTATTCGATGTTGCGGAATGCGGCAGACGCAGAAGATGCTGTGCAGGAGGCTCTGGTGGTGACGATGACACGCCAGCTGTGGGGGGACCCTTATAAATATTGTGTTGCGGTGTTGCGAAACATCTGTATTAAGATGAAGAAGAGTAATGAGGTATTGGTGGACACGATGGTGGATGTGCCCAATGCAGCAAGGGATACTTATAGTTTGCGGCTGCATCGATTGATGGACTTGCTGGAGGAGATGCCCAAGCGCACACGAGAGATACTTCTTCTACACTATGAGAAGGGCTACTCGAAAACACAGATAGCTGAGATGAAGGACTTATCATTGTCGATGGTGAAAAAGATATTTAACAAGGGACAGGAGCGATTGAAACGGCAATTAATTGAAATGGAAAAAAACGATAAAGATATATATAAGCCATGAGTAATATAGAACAACTTCTTCGCCGCTATGGAGAGGGCAACCTATCTCCAGAGGAACTAGCGGAACTGAACCAACTGACTCATCGCAATCAGGTTTTGGAGTCCGCCCAACGTCAGGCCAAGACCATACACCGTCGCCGAAATGCAGTGGTGGGCATTGTGGCAGTGTTTGCGGTGACGGGTGGAATCTTCTTTGCAAGACCATCGGCTGACAATAAGCTGTCAGAAACACCAATGGTGGCGCGCACTGAAATGCCCAGTCTTACAGAGCCTGCAGCCATGCCCTCATTGAAAGAGGCTGCACCAAAAAGAATGGCATCGGCTCCGAATGCCCGTCAGCAGGATGAGGACATTTTGCAACAGGAAAGTACTCCTATTCCTTCTGCGCAAGAGGAACAGCCCATCAATGAGACGGCGGCTGTAGTAGAACAGCTGGAGCCAGCCACCATTGTCGACGAGACTATTGTGGCGTGCAACACCGAGTGTTCGCCCGACTCGGTCATCAACGACATTTGGAAGTTCCTTCGTACCTGACCCAGTACCAGTAGCCTTTTGAGCCATGAAAAGAATTCTCTGTCTCCTGTTTGTCGTCTTTGCTACTACTGTGGTGGCACAGACCGACCTATACAACCGCTATGCGGGGCGTACCGACGTGCGGGTGGCTAGTGTCACTAATTTTACACTTGATACGGGCATTACCGCAGATGTGACGCTTCTGGAAGCTGTAGATGACCAGAGCTGGCAATGGCTTTGCTCCACATTTGGGCTTGCCACCCCTACTAAGGAACAGGAGCAGCAAATGGAAGCAGGTTGGGATGTGACCATGTTTACCCAACGCAGCCGACAAGACCCCACCCAGCCCGCGCCTGTAGTAGACGAACATATTGACCAAGGCAATTCATGCTATCTAGGGGTCTCCTACCTCTCTCGCACAGTGTATATATTCTGTTGTAGCACCGAAAAACAGTCCGATGTAGTAATAGCCTACTTGATACGTAAGATGAGCAGTCCGAGGAGCCAATAATCATTGCATCTATGACCCGTCGCCAATGCATATTAGTCTTGCTAATGCTACTGGCAATTCAGTCAGTTTGGTCGCAGATGCTGCATGGGTACGATTTTACTACAGGGGTTGATGCCTCCAAGTGGATAACGCTGACCAATCCTGACACCATCAGGACATTCGATAATAGTGACGTGTTCTCGCCCTTGGTAGAGTTGGACTTTCCTTTTGGGTTCTTTGGGTCCCGTGTCCATTCATTCAGCGTGTCCAAGACTGGAATGATAGCATGTAACAGAACCTATACGGCTCAAATACCCCTTCAAATCTCATTAGCCCGATTGAGTCAAACCTATCCTGACCCACTCGTTTTCATCAATGGGCAATCAGATATAGCAAGCATAATGGCCGTATGGCAAACGGTGGGTATTTCTGGTAATAGAATCATGGTGTGTGAGATAACACAGAGACTAAGCAGTGACACAACGATAGAATCACACTTCCAACTTCAGGTGGACGAGAGCACGTCGGCCATCCGTTTTGTGTATGGAACCAATACCGACAGTGACAATCTAATGAGAGCGTATGGGAAGATCGGGCTCGTAGGGAACTATTCTAACTATATCAGTGTCTCGCCAATTATGCACATGGCTTCGTCTAGCGACTTGTCTCCTAATAACTTCTTATCTTGGCCGGGCAACCATCGGTACTACCAGTTTACGCCCATCTGTGCCGGCGTGGTAAACATTAGAATCAGCCATGTGGGCTATAATTCGGCAAGGATAACATGGTCACCTTTCACACAGTCGCCTTTGGGTAATGATAGTTGCTATATGGTTCGTTACGGTCGTCCGGGCGAGGCTTATACAGAGCAGGTGGTGGGGGACACGTCTATTAGTATAACAGGGCTGCAGAGTTGTGAACTGTATAATGTCCAGGTACATACAGTGTGTAGGAGTGGTCAGATTAGCGATACCGTACCCATTCATTTCAGAACAGTGGCTCCATGCTGCAGTAATATCCCATTCACGTCACTATGGGACGATTTTGTGGAATGTCGAACAGGCTCATTCTCTATGCCGTCTACCCAGCTGGGGGTGGTTGATAGTGGCTATCGGTCTGATAAGTCTAGGCATACTGTGCATAATGATACGGCGGAACGTGATTCAAATACAGGCTATCAATTGCGTACCATTCCTATCGGACATTGTTCTTCTGTGCGGTTGGGCAACTCCCGGGTTGGGAGTGAGCAGGAGAGTATCACCTACACCTTACATGTAGATACAAATGTTTGTGACATACTATTGCTGCGATATGCTATTGTGGCGCAGAATCCAAACCATTCGCCAAGCATTCAGCCTCATGCCCTTTTCACTATTGCAGACTCGGCTGGTAATATTACAGGACCGTGCTATAGTGCCAACTTTATTTCAGGTTCGCTGACGGGATGGATTCCGGCAGGCGGCACCACTATGTGGCGTGATTGGTCTATATATGGTATGGTATTATCTGATTTTCACGGACAAACAATCCGAGTGACCATCTCCAATTTCGATTGTGGAGGAGATAATCATTGGGGGTATAGTTACTTCACATTGGAAGGATACTCGAAACGGTTGGTATCCACTGTCTGCGGTGACAATACTGAAAATACCTTCCATGCCCCTCAGGGGTTTAACTACCGATGGTACAAGGCGGACAATCCTTCCGTTACATTATCAACAGATGATTCGTTGCACGTCACAACACCTGGTTTGTATTATTGCCATGCGACTTACCAACTTGCTGGAAGCAACTGCGGTTTCACAATAGCCTCTTATGCGGGAATGCGTTATCCGGTAGCACGTTTCTCATCTGTTATAGATGACAGTTGCGGTGCCGTCCGCTCTTTTGTCAACCAGAGTGTGATTGCTACCGACTCGGCTCATAGCCAACTCACCTCTCTGCCCTGCGAACGCTATCTGTGGCGCTTCAGTGATGGAACAACGGACTCTGCCATCAATATTACACGCACATTCGGCAACGGCACCCATACCGTAACCCTCTTTGCCATGCTAGCCGATGGTGCCTGCGTGGATTCAGTCTCACAAACCTTTACGGTAACCATCCCAAGCGATACAATCTATGTGACTGTCTGTTGGGGTGTTTCGTATCAGTTTTGGGGCATGACCATTACAGAGACAGGGCAGTATTCCTATGTGGATATGGAAAACTGTGTCGAACACATTCTCATTTTTACTGTATTGTCAAGAGCACTGACTACTATTTTTGATACTATCTGTATGGGCGACACTCTATTTTGGGAAGATTCGGCCTTTTCCGTTGAAGGGATATACACCTTGACGCTGATATCCCCAAATGGATGTGATTCTATTGTCAATCTGCAACTAAACTGTCTTCCATCGTATCGTATCGAGGTGAGTGACACCCTCCCTATCGGGACCCAATACGCGATAGGCGACACGGCATTCACGGCTCCAAGCCGGTACGAATACAGAATGTCCAGTAGGTATGGTTGTGATAGTGTGCTGGATATCCGACTCAGTTGTATCACATATAAGGATACTACTATCTGTGCATCCTGTCTCCCATTTGTATGGGATTCTTTGCTATTCAATGAGGCTGGGGTTCGCCACTTCTCGTTTGTTAATCAAGTGGGTACAGACAGCATCGTCACCTACACGTTGCGCGTGCGCGAAATGCCACACCCACAAATCTCCATAGAACTAAGTTGCGACTCGGACAGCTATTTCATTCTCGAGGTAGAAGGAGGCTATCATTACACCTGGCATGTAGACAGTACTGCTGGCATGATTGATACGTTTGTCACAGATAGTCTCTATTATATTCATGCTGTCACCCCTGCCTATTATTATGTGCAGGTGGAGTACCCCGAAGCCCCCTCATGCCCCATAGTTGACAGCATTTATCTGGACCCTGCAACAGCCCCACCTATCATTGTGGATTTTTCCATCTATCCAGAACACCCCTCGTCGGAGACCTCCAGCATTACTCTCACTGACCAGAGTCAGAATATCCTTAACCGTGAGTGGTATGTGAATGGACAGTTGCAGCCAGAAAGGGGTACAACTATTGTGCTGGACCTTTCTCTATCTGACGACACAATTGAAGTCTGTTTGGTTGGATATCGCAAATTTTGTCAATTCTCTGTTTGTAAAAAGGTTGTGGTTAACTGGCAGTCAATATACTTCCCCAATGCCTTTACCCCTGATGGCGATGTCAACAATCGTTTTACTGCTGTCGGATGGGACATTGTAGAGTTCGAGATGTGGATATACGACCGCCGTGGCGAACTGATGTTCCACACCACCGATATTGAGCAGGGTTGGGACGGCACCAGCAACGGCACCAAGTGCCGCCAAGAGGCGTATGCCTACACCTGCCGCTATCGTCTCAAACAGGAACAAGGCTATCAAACCCACATTGGCACCGTCCTATTGCTACGATAGGTGTGCCACACAATATATCTCCTAATATTCCGTTATAGAGAGAAATTGCTGCAAATGAAAAGCTGTTTAATTCTATGGGCAATGTTGTTCCTCGCAGGGTCATTTGTCTTTGCGCAGGTTGACACGACCGATGACCCGCTCATATTTACCCCCGTAGATGTTGACGCGGAGTTCCCTGGCGGGTTGGAGGAGTTGGTGATGTTTGTCTGTATGAATGTGGATTATCCAGAACAGGCTCGCAAGGCAAATGTTGAGGGTAAAGTCTTTTCTTCGTTTTGCATTGACAGGGATGGCTCGGTGTCCAATATCGAGATATTGAAGGATATTGGGTATGGCTGTGGCGACGCAGTGGTGAAGATGCTGAAGTCGATGCCCCGATGGAAGCCAGCAAGGGTCGGAGGCAAGAATGTCAGGTCTAAGTTCACCCTACCCATCACCTTCAGCCTCTCCGACGACGAGGACATGGAACCAAAGGAAAAGCGTTGCCGCACTCAGGCACAACTCTATAGTAAGTCAATGTCGCAAGATGACTGAACACACCTGCCATTTTGCGAAACTGCCACTTCAGGTTCAGCCCTCCCTATGGGGACCGGAGGTCTATGCTTTCGAGCGTCTGCTCCAGCACCTCTCTCTCTTGTTCAAAGGACAGAAGATGGCAAAGCGAAAGCGCATCCGCCGTTGCCGCACTTGTGGACGTTGCCAAATTGTATGTCCTTATTGCAACCATTCTTTCATGTCGGACGCTCTTACAGTAAAGATGACGTGCCCGTCTTGTCAGAAGGAGTTTCAAACCTTGTATGAAGATAATTGGTATTGACCATGAACCCGATAAGAAAGCTACTGATATTATGTGCTGTATGTCTCCTCTCCTCCTGTGGTCGTAGTTGGTACGAAGTGAGGGCGATAGAGCAATTGCTTGATGCCCACTTGATGGGTAAGGTCAAGTTCGTCGACCGACAGGAGCAATGGCTTAATCTCAATGGTGATGGTGAGAAGGTGGTACTCTTTGATGTGCTGGATGCTACTTCACTGAACTACTCCACCCATGCAATGCTGCCCTACGATAGCACAACGGTAGAGCAGCTTTTTGCGCATAGCCCCCTCTATCCCCATTTGAGTCATACCGCGGGCTACTATATCGACAAGCAAGAGGACGACCAACAGCAGTACCTCTTCTATGATACGGTGGGCAGTCACCTTGTGTATTATCTTAGCTTAATGTGATATGAAAAGATTTTTTTTGATAGGTGCTATGATTTGTGCCATGGGATTTGTCTGTTCCTGTAATGGAGGGCTAGATGGCTCCAAACAGAAAGATACGTCAGTGCATAAGACTCGTCGATTTGATTGGGAGGGACTTTATCGCTGTTCAGAAGGAACTGTTGAACAAGTATTAAAGGCCAATGTGTTAGGTGATGAGATGTGGTTCAAATATGTTGTTGTCGCGAATAGCGACAGCCTCTGCTATGCATTGTCGGGAAGGGCTATTCTGAAGGTTGGCGATTTGGAGTGGGATGACGACGACAATGGGGTCGCCTATGCGGTGGACGAATATGTCTACGACAGTGCTTGTTACATGGCAATTAGGATTGCAGCCGACAGCCACAAGCGGGCTAGGATTGTCACCGATGATGAGAGGGTATGGAAACTAGTGGGTGAGAATGCCACTACGATGATGCTCGTGAAGTAAACGAATCTAACTGCTGTATGGAACCGTTATTCTGTATCAGAAGTAAACATACTGAGAATGAATATGTGCGCTTCAACCGTGAGTTGATTGCCCGACACAGGAGCCACTGGGTAATAATCGTCCTTCTTGGCTTGTTTGGCATATCGTTTATTGCTGTAGACATCCACAATAGGGGACAAGTGGTGACGGGTACTGTAATGGTATCTCTGTCGCTCTTTTTGACTTGGTGGTTCACTCTTGGGTTTGCCCATCGTGCGAAGAGGCTTTATGCCAACGATAAGGTGGTTCAAGACTTGGAGTTCGAACTCAAGTTCTATGATGACCATCTCGAACTGATTGAGCCTAATGGCTATTCTTCAATGAACTACGGCAAGCTTCATAGGATTTATTTGACCAAGTCCAGTGTCTGTCTCATGCGTTCTCTGACGTTAGGTTTTTTTGTCCCGCTGGCAGATTGTCCGCAAGGGTTTGTCGATTTCATCGAGACGGTCAAAGAGGAGTATAACCTCTAATCGATTAAGGGACTTCAAAAAATCGCCCTGAAAGGGCCTAAACAGATTTAGCCCAATGGCAACGCCTTGGGTAAAGCAACGAGTTGCAGATAACGCCCTGTAAGGGCAAAACCTTAACCCCAAATTTTAGAGCCTATTTTAGCGACTACTATTAATCACCCCGAAGGGGTGAGATATGAATAACACGGTACAAGCAATGTACGGTGTCGCGACCGAATGGGAGCAACACGTACATTGCGCAGTGCCGTGACACTCAGATATCAGGGAACTGCGTCCCGAAGGGACGCGACATATATCCACAAGAGGATTCTATTTATCAAGAATTAGAGAATTGGAGAATTTGTAAATTGCATGCAATCAGATGTTAGAGCTTAGAGTTATTTGGGTGCGGCAGCAATTTTTCAATTTTCAATTTTCAATTATTAAACAAACTGTATCTCTTTCAATTGGCACGACAGCCGTTCCCCCTTGTCGGTGACGAGCTGTAGGTGTCCGTATCTGTTCACGTCCAACAGGGTGGCTGAGATAGCCTGCCCTTGATAGACATATTGGGCTTCTTTCCCCCGGCGAAGCAGCAGGTTTAGGTAAGGCTTGTCAAGTGTGCCGATAGGGTTGTCTCGCAACTCGTTATATCGGTAGGCAATGCAGTCCAGCATCTTCTCCAACGTTTCGTCCAACGGCCATTCCTGACCAGTGAGTAAACCAAGCGAAGTAGGGTTTGGCACCCACTCAGGGAAGTCCTTTTGATTTACATTCAGTCCAATGCCCACCACGCTGGCGGCTATCTGTCCGCCCGCAATGCGGTGGGTTATCAGTATGCCGCAAATCTTCTTCTCGTCCACGTATATGTCGTTAGGCCACTTGATGCGCACCCGCCTTTCCCCCTCCGCAATCAATGGCATCAGGAAGTCCGCAATGCCCAGCGACACCGCCTTGGTCAGCTGGTATTGGTCAGCAATAGGTAGCCAAGTGGGCTTCAGCACTAGGCTGAAAGTAAGGTTCTTGCTTGGTTCTGCCTCCCAGTGGTTGCCCCGTTGCCCGATGCCGGCGGTCTGCGTGCGGGCAACAATAACGGTGAACTCCTCAGTCTCTGAGAGATTGAGGAGTTCGCAATATTGGTTGGTCGAAGGTAGGGTGTCGAACTTTTCTATCTTCATCCCGCCCGACCTATACGGTCATAATTTCCTTCTCCTTGGCAGCGAATATCTTGTCGCATTCGCCAATGAACTTGTCGGTAACATCCTGTATCTCTTTCTCCACCTGCTTCACCTCGTCTTCGGGCACCGACTTGTCTTTCAGTTTCTTCACCTTGTCCATCACGTTGCGGCGGGCGTTGCGGATGTTCACCTTGCTGTTCTCCACCTCGGTGTGTGCTGCCTTGGTCAGCTCTTTGCGGCGTTCCTCGGTCATCGGGGGGATGACGATGCGCAAAATCTCGCCCTCGTGGCGGGGAGTGAAGCCCAGGTTGGCGTCGAGGATGGCCTTGTTGATGGCTCCGATGATGGTCTTCTCCCACGGCTGGATGATGATGCTGCGCGGGTCAGGGGTGTTGACGTTAGCCACCTGGCTGATTTCCGTCGGCGTGCCGTAGTAGTCAATCTTCACGCCGTCAAGCATGGCGGGGTTTGCTTTGCCCGAGCGGATTTTCTCCAATTCTTTGTTCAAGAAGTTGATAGCACTCTGCATGCTATTCTTCGCTTCTTCGATACAGGCTTTTGATAAGTCGTTCATGATATTATGTGTATAGATTGTTTGAATGCTTGATTGTTTGAATGTTTGGTTAGAGGCTAGAGTAATTCGGGTGCGACAGCAATTTTTAGTTTTCGCTCTTATGCTATATCTGACTGATTTTTCAACAGCCTCGAAGAGGCTGAATTT
>CAZTVH010000022.1:0-14194 GCA_964616965.1 uncultured Bacteroidaceae bacterium
GGCCGATAGGCGCGGCGACACTATTAATTGAGAATTGAGAATTGAGAATTGAGAATCTTGCGGGTAGGAGGTGACGTAATACTGTCCCTTCACGCCAGCCGTAAGCTTCACCTCGTCGTCGCGACGGGTGAAAAGGCTCACCTCCCTCTGCACATAGCCTATGCCCCGAAAGTTGACAATACGGTTGTCGGCATTGCAATAGAGCTGCAACACAGGGTTGTACACCACCGTGTCGTCCCATCCCGGCGTGTGGTGGTCGGTCGGGAAGCTATAGCCCGCGCTGTCCACCCACTTCCACTCGCGCATACGGTCGGTCACCACCTCCGCCTGCCCCTTCACCCCGAAGTCCCAACTGCCCAGCAGGGCATAGCGCCCCACCTTCAACTCGGTGCTGTAGATACTGCGGTCGAGACGGTTGCGGGCATGCTCCAAGAAGGTGCCCACCCCTCGGTCGAAATGGTTGGTGTCGCCGGCCTGCTCGCCAACGCCCACCTGATAGAGCATATACTGGTCCTGGATGTCGTACAGCTCCTGCTCGCGGCTCCTCTGCGCCGAGGTAATCCAACGCAGCTGCATATCGTCGTTAGGGTGGTAGTCCACTGCCACCGAACCCAACATAGTGTTATATTGGTCCGTCTCCAGACCGTCGAAAAACACCCGCAGCTCGTACGACTCGGTAAAGCTGCCGAAGGCCGTCGTGGCCGAAAAGGGAATCAGGCTGTAGCGGTTGCGGGTGGCAATGGCCATCAGCGAGATGTCGAGGCTGTCGTTCACCCTATAGCCCAGCACCGCCTGCAGGTCGGTATAGCTGCTGGCATACTGCCCCTCGGTGTCGAGGCTGCGCAAAAGATACCTGTTGCTATGCTGGCGGAAACCCACGCTATAGCCCAACCGGTCGCCCACGCGGCCCTGCGCCGACGCGCTGCCGCC
Source organism: uncultured Bacteroidaceae bacterium (assembly GCA_964616965.1). Classification (GTDB taxonomy): domain Bacteria; phylum Bacteroidota; class Bacteroidia; order Bacteroidales; family P3; genus Colimorpha. The sequence goes on from CAZTVH010000022.1 coordinate 931, forward strand.
TAGCAGCGACAACGCCACATGCTGCCTACGCTCCACGGGACGGCCGTACACGATGTCCAGCACCGACGACATGCGGTCGCCATACGTCGCGTCGAAGCCTCCCGGCGAGAACAGCACATGGTCCACCAAGTCGGGGTTTATGATGCTCACCCCCTCCTGCTGGCCGCTACGTATCAATTGGGGGCGATACACCTCGACGCCATTGATATACACCAAATTCTCGTCGAACGAGCCGCCGCGCACCGAATACTGCGACGACAACTCGTTGTTCGAACTCACGTCGGGCAACGTCTTCAGCAACGCCTCCACCCCCGATGTCGGCCCCACGGTATTCTCGATGCGCTGCAGATTGATTTGGGTAAAGGCCGACGAGCGTATGCGGTCGTCCGTCACCTCCACCGCCTCCAGCTGGGTCGCGGAGTGATGCAGCTCGATGTCGAGCGTGCGGCTCTCGCCACGGCCTAGTGCCAGGCGCAGCTCCTGCGGCTCGTAGCCTGTGCACGAAATCCGCACCGTTATGCTGTCCGTACCCCGCACGGCAAAACGGTAATACCCCCTGCTGTCGGTCACGCCGCCATAGGGTGTCGACGCACTCACCACCCCCACGTTGGCAAACTCCACCGCCTTACCTTCACAACTGACACGACCCCTCAGCTCCTGCGCCCGCAAAGGCGCGAAGAATGCCGACAACAGCACGGCGACAGATATGAAAAACAACTTGTTCATTAAAAAATGCAGCTTAGTAACGATAGATTTGAAAAAAAATTGTACTTTTGCAAAATATTTCTAGCCCCTTTTTCTACGCAATAAAAGTTTCAAAAACGAGCCAACACACACCCACACAAACACCCAACGCCCTGCCATGCACCGCCTTCACACCCCCTCCCCCGTTGCCCCCATGCCGACTCCCGCACGCGTCGACATCGCCTTCCCCAGCTCATCCAACCACCCTCTGCATCCCCCCACACTCCGCTCGCCATCCGCTCGTTCCCCGCTCCTTTACCGCACCCATGAGCGGAAAACGACCCCATAAAAACCTCTAATACGCTACTATTCACTAAAATAAAAAGGGATATTTGAAAACGTATTGAAAGACATCAAAGATAATTTAACATTATAATAATATGAAGTACAGACTGATTATCCTTGCGCTGATGATGGTGGGCATTGCCTGCCAGGCGCAGAACAAGATTGACAACCAAGGACGCAAACAAGGGCACTGGGTCAAGACCGACAAGCAGGGAAACAAAATCTATGAGGGCGACTTTGTGGACGACATGGAGACAGGGACATTCACCTACTACTACCCCGACGGCACCGTGCGCATCACCAACGAATATACCGTGCCGGGCAAGGTGTGCCGGCACCATGTGTACAACCCGCAAGGCAAGTTGTTGGCCGAAGGCAACTTCAACCAGAAGAACCGCGACGGCCTGTGGAAATTCTACGATGCCGGGCGCGCCACCCCCGTCAAGCTGACCACCTACAAGATGGGCGTACGCCACGGCCTGCAGGTAATCTTCACCTCCAATGGCGACACCGCCGAGGTGTGCAACTGGGCCGACAACCACCGCCACGGCCGCTGGTGGAAACGCATCGGCAAGATGGGCTACATCACCGCCGTATATGTCCACGGCGGCATCGAGGGCCGGCTGGTGGAGTATAACGACGCCCAGCAGCTGGTGCGCGAGGGCTTCTACACCGGTGGCGAGCGCAACGGGACGTGGAAATACTACGACAAGGGGCAGCTGGTGGTCGAAGAGGATTGGACGATGGGCCGCCTGCGCGACCGCCGTGTGCGCCTGCTGCTCCCAGAGGAGCGGTTTGTCTCTATCTTCAACATCAACTACATGGCCCCGCAAGGCAACAGCAAGAGCGTCGTGTACCTACAGAACGGCACCAAGCTAATACATCACGAGGGCACCGACGTGCTCTACGGGCGTGTGGGTGGCGACCGTTTCACGCTTGCCAACAAAGAGGCCCGCATCATGGTGGCGACCGACCTGATAGTGGGTACCACGCGCGACAGAGAGGGACGCGAGATTTTGAACCTCGACCCACGGCCCGACTTCGATGTCTTCCCCGACGAGGACTGCATGAAGATGCTCCACAGCATGCTGCTGCATCAGCAGACCATAGAGGATGGAGGCTCGTTCGACTTCGACCGATAGGCACATCCTATGGCTTCGACGGGACTGAGAAAAACAAAAAAATGGGACTCCTTGCGGTGTCCCATTTCCCATTAAACACTATTACAAAATCCTAACTTATGAAACTAACAACTTGTGAATAAACAAAAAACTTAGATTTGTTTTTCCCAAAAGCGGTTGCAAAGATACGACATTATTTCCATACTGCGACACTATTCCGACACATTTAAACATTATTAACAACCAGCGACACGACTTTTTAGACCCCATCCGACCCTTATGACCATCGCCGCACACACGCTTGGATGCAAGCTAAACTTTGCCGAGACCAGCCATCTGCTACGACAGATGGAGGAGGCTGGATTTACCGTCGTGGAACACCACGAGCGGGCCGACATCTATGTGATAAACACCTGCACGGTGACTGCCACCAGTGAGAAGAAGTGCCGCAACGCCATCCGGCAGGCCATCGCATTGAACCCCAATGCCGTGGTGGCCGTGGTGGGCTGTTTTGCACAGAACGACGCGGAGCAGATAGCCCGCATTCCGGGCGTGAGCATCATTTTGGGCAACGACCAGAAGCACCGTCTGCCCGAAATACTTGCCCAACACGGCTACACACCCCCTGAGAAACAGGTGGTGGACAGGGGCGAACCACGGTCGTTCCAACTTGCCTTTTCGGGTGGCGACCGCACGCGCACATTCTTTAAGATACAGGACGGGTGCGACTATTTCTGCAGCTACTGTGCCATACCCTTTGCCCGCGGACGCAGCCGCAGCGGCACCATAGCCGAGACCGTGGCAATGGCACACGAGATTGCCGCCACCGGCACCCGCGAGGTGGTGCTGACAGGCGTGAACACAGGCACTTTCGGCATGGGGCATGGGGAACGGTTTGTAGACCTCTTGCGACAACTGGACAACATAGAGGGAATACTGCGCTACCGAATATCGAGCATCGAGCCCAACCTGCTGACTGACGAAATCATCGACTTTGTGGCCACCTCGCGTGCCTTTCTGCCACACTTCCATATACCGCTGCAGGCAGGGTCGGACAAGGTGCTGCGGCTGATGCACCGCCGATACGACACCGCCCTATATGCCAGCCGACTGGAACACATCAAGGCGGTCATGCCCCATGCCTGCATTGCGGCTGACGTTATCACGGGGTTCAACGGCGAGGACGACGACACCTTTGCGCAGAGCAAGGCTTTCATCGAAGGGCTGCCCATCTCCTACCTGCACGTCTTCCCCTACTCCGACCGACCCAACACGGCCGCACTAAACATGGCCGACAGGGTGCCGGTGCCCGTCCGCAAGGCGAGGAGCCAGGAGCTGCACGACCTCTCCAACCGAAAACGCCATGCCTTCGTCGAAAGCCAGCTGGGCACATGCCGCAGGGTGCTGTGGGAGCATACCCGCCACCAAGGCACCGACGGCACGACGATGCAGGGGTGGACGGACAACTACATACGCCTGCAACGCCCGTTCGACGCGACACTTGCAGGAGCCATAACGCCGTATGCGATAGAGAATTCAACAATTGTTGATAACTTTGCCTTTGAAGATTGAAATAATAGGCGTATTTTTGTTTTTTGTTTCATCAAAAGAAAGCATTCCCAAAAGACTAAAAAACAATATACAACATATCATTCTTTTTAATCTTTAATCATCACCATCCATGAGCGGACTATTTGGAGTCATCACCGAGAAGCCATGTGCCACCGACCTTTTTTATGGCACCGACTATCATTCGCATTTGGGCACGCGCCGTGCCGGCCTGAGCACCATCGACAACGGTGTGATGCATCTGAACATCCACAACATCGAGAATACCCAGTTCAAGACCAAGTTTGCCTGCGACATACACGAAATGTTGGGACACAAGGGAATAGGGGTTATCTCCGACACCGATGCGCAGCCCATCGTGTGCAACTCGCACTTGGGGCGTTTCGCCGTCTGCACGGTGTCGCGCATCAACAATATCGACGAGTTGGAGCAGCTCTGCCTGAGCAAGAACCAGCAGTTTACCGAACTCAGCATGGGGCGTACCAACCCGTCGGAGCTGGTGGCACTGCTCGTCACCCAAGGCAAGGACTTTGCCGACGGCATACGCAACGTGTACGACCATGTGAGGGGCAGCGTCTCGTTCCTCATCCTCACCAACGACGGCATCATAGCCGCCCGCGACCGTTATGGACGCACACCCCTGGTTGTCGGCCAGCGCGACAACGATTACGCCGTTGCCTCCGAGAGCCACAGCTATGTCAACCTAGGCTTCACAACCAAGCACTACATACAGCCAGGAGAGGCCGTCTACATCACCCATGACGGACTGCGCCAGCTGACCACCCCCAACGAGAAGATGCAGATATGTTCGTTTCTGTGGATTTACTACGGCTTCCCCTGCACCGAATATGAGGATATCAACGCCGAGGATGTCCGCTACCGGCTGGGCGAAACGATGGGACGCACCGACGATGTGGATGCCGACTATGTGTCGGGCATACCCGACTCGGGCGTAGGCATGGCGCTGGGCTACGCTATGGGCAAGGGCATACCCTACAAACGCGGCATCCTCAAATACACCCCCACTTGGGCACGCAGCTTCATGCCCGTAAATCAGGAGGCCCGCAACTTGGTGGCAAGGATGAAACTGATTCCCTCACACAAGATGTTGGAAGGCAAGGAGGTGGTGTTCTGCGACGACAGCATTGTGCGCGGCACCCAGCTGCGCGACCAGACCCGTATGCTATATGCCAACGGAGTGAAACGCATCCACATACGCATCAGCTGCCCGCCACTGCTCTACGGGTGCAACTACCTCAACTTCTCCACCTCCAAGACCGACCGCGAGCTAATCACCCGCCGAGTCATCGAAGAACTGGAAGGCGGCCAGGTACGGAACCTCGAAGCCTACTGCGACGAGACGACCAAACAGTACGCCACAATGGTGGAGACAATCCGCAAGACCATAGGTGTGGACACGCTGAAGTTTAACACTCTCGACACTGTCTGCAACGCCATCGGCCTGCCCAAGTGCAAGGTGTGCACACACTGCTTCGACGGCAGTTCCTTTGGAGAATGAGAATAAACCGTTATGAAAAAAATTGTAATCCTTACCCTCTTCGTCGCCATCCTGTCGGGCCTCCACGCCCAGCAGGCCATTCCCGTGTCGGTAAAGGAACTGGCCCCGGGCTTCGGCATCCGCCCCATCTTCCTTGACGACACCATACACCTGCTGCGCTATCTCGACAGCCTCGGTGGCACCAATCCCGCCATGACCGACACCTGCGTCACCATCAACGCCAGACTGATGGCACTGGAGAATGTGCTGCTCTACGACTACCGTCACCAGAACGACACGGTGTGGATCGATGCGACGCATTATCTGGAAGACTACGCCCACTACACCCTCCAAATCAAAACCCTTTCCGAGACGGTGCTCCGCCGCGCCCACCAATACATCGAGCGCGAACACATCCAGCAGGACGCCATCCAGCAGACAACACTCAACCTGCGCAAAGACAGCATCCAACGCAACCACCGCACCATCGTCAACGCCTGCGAGGGTATAGGCATTAGCGACAAGGCCCGTAAAAAGGAACTCAAAGACCTGTATTACGCCTACCTGTCGGTATACAACCGCTACGACTTCTCCAACCGCCGCGCTGACAGCACCTATGTGGCCAGGCTCAACCATTTCGCAGTATTCCAACAGAGCGTCATCGACAACCTTTTGAGCAACAACAACTACACCGCCCGCATCAACAACTTTGGCAACACCCTCAAAGTGCGTTGCGGACACACCCACAGCGACGTGCTGCGTTCCTACCAACGCGTATTCAGGCAAGCCGTCCGCCCACCCACCTTTGCCACCATCCGCGAATACGACGAGTACATACAATCTCTTCAAGACATTATTGACATCCAGAATAGCTATCTAACCGTCATAGACCTACGCGAAAAGATTGCTGCCACCTCCAAGAGCATCGTCAGCCTCTACTCCTCTGGCTTCCGCGATGCCTCCAAAACCTACCAAGAGGTGGCCGCAACCGTCAACACCACCCCCGCCTTCAACACCAAGATTGACGCTGAAATATTCATTGACAACCTAAACGAGTTCATCCAAGTGCAGGAATGCTACCTACGCGACTACAACCGCCTCAAAGCCATCCAGCAACACGGCGACAGCATCATCCACACGGGCTCGCCCAAATACTCCGATGTCAGCAAGGCGTACAAGCAAATCCGTGAGGCAAACCCCATAGCTCCCAAATACCATACCCTCCACGACGCTGTGCGTTTCGGCTACGAGATGGACAACTTCGAGACCATCCAACGCCAATACGATACCATCCTCGCCATGCGCCAGCTGCTCAATGCCACGCAGGACACCATCTCCAAAGGCTGGATGTCGCATCTGGTGGTATACAACGGCTACCAGAACATCCGTAAGCAATATGTGCTCACACCCACGTTCATCGACTCCCAAGGCGGCTCACTCTTCGTCGCACAGCTCAACGACTACTACGACATGCAGCTCCTCTGTCTCCGCGCCATCAAACTCAACGACACCTACCGTCAGTTGGCCGATGCACTGCAACCCAACCTACAACCCTTCCGCAACCTCCGCAAGGCTTATCACAGGCTCGACAAAGAGTATCTCAACATCAAAGCTATCAACCACCTGTCCGAGCTCTACCTCTACATCCGCCAACTCGAGGCCATCATTTCCGTGCAAGAGCATTTTGCCGAATTGCTCAAAGGCACCGAGGCACACGTCTTCGACAACCGCCTCCGCTACATCCGCGATACAGAACAAATCGAAACCATCCTCGGACTGTAATTTAAAGTAAAAAGTAAAAACTAAAAACTAAAACTTGTCGAATTCGTTAATTCGTTAATGTGTTAATTCGTTAGTCAAATGATTTACACGTTAACACATTTACACGTTAACGCATTCTATTTTTCAACTTTCAACTTTCAACACATGAAAATAGCAATCATCCTTTCGGGCTGCGGCAACCGCGACGGCAGCGAACTGCAAGAAACCCTCTCGCTCATGCTTGCCATAGACCGCCGTGGCTGGCAGTACCAGTGCTTTGCTCCCCACGGCGAATACACCGTTGTCAGCCATCTCGATGGCAGCGAAGGGGGGGCACGCGACCTCTTTGTTGAATCGGCCCGTATTGCCCGTGGCAACATCCAGCCCCTCGCCGACTACAGTCCCGACAACTACGATGCCTTGGCCCTGCCCGGTGGCATGGGTGCGGCGCGGAACCTTTCAACCTTTGCCTTTGACGGTGCAGGCATGACCGTGCGTCCCGATGTCGAGCAAGCCATTCTCGACACCCACAAAATGCACAAGCCCATTCTGGCCATGTGCATAGCCCCTATGGTACTTGCCAAAGTGCTGGGACACGAAGGGGTCAAACTCACCCTGGGCCAACCCTGCCCACCCGCCGATGTGGCCCAGCAGTTGGGTGCCACGGTGGAATACTGCAACCCCACCGATGTCTGCATCGACCGCGAACACCGCGTCTACACCACCCCCGCCTACATGGTGGCCACCCGCATCAGCGAGATATTTGAAGGTGCCGACCGTCTGGTCCAGTGCCTCGAATAGGGTCAATTAAATTGAGAATTGAAAATTGAGAATTGAAAATTGGCAGCCGCACTCGGATAATTTTCAACTCTCAACTTTCAACTTTATAACACAAACGTCAGCGGCAACACCACCGCACCCCCCACAGGGGCGATGTCGGGATGTTGGCGCATTATGCAGTTCCGGACACAGTGTGCCACCACCGCGCAGCCCATCCCCAACAAGGCACCTGCCACCACGTCGGTAGGGTAGTGCGCACCCACATACAGCCTGCTGTAGCCCACACCCACTGCCCACAAATAGGCAGGCACCACCACATACCATTTCGGATATATCAGCGACAGCGACGTGGCTGTGGCAAAACATAGCGAAGTATGTCCCGACGGGAACGAAGGGTCTGGCATCGGCTGTAGGCACACCAAATCTGGCGAATGCGCCGTGTATGGCCTCGGCCTGCCCACCATCCATTTGAGCGTCATAGTCACCCCAAGGGTAAGCAGCCACGAGCCGCCCAGCTCGGCTCCGTCAAGCAGGGCAGCCCTGTCGTTTGCCGCCCAACCATACGCGCCGTGCCCCACAGCGGGTGCCGACGAGAGCACCAGGCTGTTGCTCATCCCCAGCCACAGGCGGTTCTGCGACGGTGTGCGACGCTGCTGCAGCTCATAGAGCGTGCCGAAATCGTGGCTGCGGGGACGTTCCACCGTGTCTGCCAACGAACCGACCGACAACGCAACAAACAGTAATACAACCAAGCTCCTCTTCCTCATCAGCCTCCCCTCCGTGCATTCTCGAACTCCTTCTGCACCCACTGCTTCGACATGTCGAACTGCTGCTCTACCGGGCGAGAAAGCTTCTCCACCAGTATGTGCGTATTGTCCTGATGTTCTATCTCTTCCAATGCCGATGCCACCGATGCCCAACTATGTCCCGAACAGAGCAGGGGAATAAACTTGTGGAGCTCGAAATTATTGATTACCATGTTGTCTATGCCGTCCGTCTCTATGCGGCTGTGGGCCCGTGCCAGCCTTATCTCTCCCACCTCTTCCAGCACCTGCTGATACTTCTCATACAAGACATACTCATTCAACAGAAACGCCACCTGCTTATCTGTCAGCTTGTTCCACACCGTTGTCGGCATCGGCTTCGACACAAACCGCCCTAACATAAACGAGCCTGCCTTCAGCCCCGACAGCCCCCTCTCCATACATATCTGCGATACGGTCCGAAAGAAATGCACCTTACAGTCGTTGTCCAGCAGGTCAAACACGCGCGACTGGTCCTGATGCGACCCCATCCGGCTCTCCAGCACCTGCCTCACATACAGCTCGGCATGTTTGCTATACCAGTTGTTCACAATCCCTTTGGCAATGTCGGGCTTGTCCTGCAGCTCTAGGCGGATGAGGCGGGCCAGCTTGTCCACGTCGCCAATGGCCGATGCCTTCTCGCTGGTTATTATGTCCTGATACTCCTCGTAGGCACTCTTCATGTCGTTGAAAAACCCCACCTCGTCGGGGGCCAAATTCACCTCCTCGCCATTCAGCAACTTGGTGAAGCGGGCCGGACGGAAATCGGCCACCCCCTTGTAGATGGTCTGATGGTGGCTCGAAATGGTGACGACATCCAATTCGTGCAACTCCCGACCACTGCCATTCACCAGCATACGTTGCCCGTCGCGCACCTCCATGCGAATGCCGTAGCTGTGCAAATTCATCAGAGCCGGTATCCCATAGCCCCTGCAGGCGGTGACGACATGGATGGCCGCCGGCGACATACTGAGTATGGCGTGCACCTCATTGAGCACAATGGTGTCCTCCGGCACAAAACGCTCCTTGCAGAGACACACCTGCTGACCCTTGGCCACCATCTCGCGCGCCTTGCCCGCACTGAAACAGAGCACCGCCGTGATGGCCGTGCGGGGCAGCACACTCAACCCGCCACCGAAAACCTCCAGCCGCTTAAGCGAAGCCTCCTCTATGGCAGCCGACATAACCTGCCGCAGGTGGTAGGGCTTGATGATGTCCAGAACGTCCTGCTTCTCTATGCGGCCTTCACGCAGCAGGTCGATAGACGAAATGAGGGCGGCCCTGCCCGTCATCTCCGACAGGTTCAGCTGCAGCACTGCAAAAAGGCTCAACTGGCTGTGGCGCGTCTCGACGGCAAACTCAATGGTCACTGGCGAACGGTAACGCTCCTCCAACTTCACCAGCAACGGATGGAAGTGATACACTGCAGGGAACTCATCCTTGATGGCCTCACGATGGGTATAGGCGCGGTCGTCCGAGGTCACGTCGCCCGTCATTATCTCCTCGCCGAATATATTGCGGTAGCTCTCTATCTGGCTGCCCTTGCCGGTGCGGCTGTGGCGGCTGTACAGCACACCGGGATACGACTCGTTGTTGCCGATGGTCCACACCATGCGTTGCAGTATGAGCGATGGCGACGCCTGTCGGCCCTGCATAAAGGTGAGTATGAGGTCGTGGTTGTCGACATAGAACTTGCGCACATGCTCCACCAATTTCAACACCTGGTAGAAGGCATCCGTCAGCAGACGGCTCCCGTCCTTACGGGCAATCTCCGCCTCCATCAAGGCAATGCGCTCGCGCTGCTGCTCTACAGGCAGGGCAATGTCCGACACCTCGTACTTGCCCTCAATGCCCAGCATCTCGGCAATGGTGTGGAGTGTAGACAGGTAGACGCGGTTGGCCATAGCATAGCCATAGCCGCTATGGGCCAGTGCCTCGTAGGTGGTGCGGGTAACACCGATGTTCAGCAGCGTGGGCATCAGCCCCGGTATGTACTGCGGCATGGCACACCTGATAGCAAACACAAGGGGTTTTTTGTCGTCGCCCAAATGCAGGCCTGTCATTACCTCAAGATAATGTATGGCCTGCCGTAGCCGCTGTTCGAGATGTTCGGGATGCTTGTAGCACTCTGCCGTGAGGATGACAAAGTCTGGCACAGGATAGCAGTTCTGCGTCAGCTCCACTAGCATACGGCCCTTGTGGCTGATTTCGTCGTCGGTAAACTGGCGGTCGGTCAATGCCGTCACCAACTCGTCGCTGTCGGGCAGCGGGTTGGCTTCGACGTATGCGATCAGCTCCTCACGCAATGCCTTGCGTAGCCGTGCCAGCTCTGCCTGCTGTTGTGCCGTGGCGGTGCCGTCATGCTCCGCCAACAGAAGGCGCAGGATTTGCTCCCGCCCATCCCTGTCAGACCTCAAAAGCAGGTACATGTCGTACCAGCGGGGCGGAAACTCATGCTTCTCTCCGCCTTTCTCGTATGAGTAAATCACTGTGCCGGGCTTGTTGCCCTCCAGCGTGTTGTTGATGTCGTCCACATCGCGGTTGAACACCTCGGGGCCCTGCTTGGCATAGCGGGTCACCATGTGGTAATTGGGGTAACTGGCTCTTATTAGTATTTCCATAGTTAGTTAGATTGTATGTTTATTTAGTCTTACCATTCCCTCCAAAGTGCCCTCCCAGCCACCACCTCCCTCTAAAATCCGATAGATAAAAGCTGCGTTCAAGCTCGTTGTCCGATCCGACATGGGAGAAGGAGCGGAAATGAAGTGGAGAGGGAGTGGAGAAAGGCGGGAGGAAGGCGGGGACGGAGTGGGTCATTCTGACAATGTGATGGGGTTTTTCAAGATGAGCGAGCAGGCCGAGTCTATCAGATTGTCCCGGCCCAGGGTTTGGGCGGCCTGTCGGTCGAAGGGCAGCAGGATGTCTGGGGGCACGCCGTTCTCGTAGTTGTTGCCGTCGAGTGCCACGGTGCGGGTGACGGGCAGGCGGTAGCGCCACCCGTTGGGCAGGACGCCCATAGAGGGGAGCCCCAGGCCGCCGCCGGTGGTGTCGCCCATGAGCACCATGTTGTCGTAGGCCTGCGTGCTGATGGCGAAGACGCTGGTGGCACTGAAGCAGCCGCGGTCTATCAGCACCACCACGGGGCGGGTGAATACCGAGGTGTCAGCCGACGCGTCGGGGGCGTAGGTGTCGGTAAGCGGGGTGAAGTCGTCGTGGCCGGGGCCTGACTTGATTTGGCTGCTATAGAGTTTTTGCCCGTGGGAGGGCATCAGCGACAGGATGTTGATAACGTTCGACAGGGAGCCGCCACCGTTGCCGCGCATGTCCAGCACCATCCCTTGTGCCAGTGGGTAGGACTGGATGAGGCGGCGGAAGAGCGACACGGAGACGGTGTTGCTGAACGAGCCGTAGTGGATGTAGATTACCTTGCCGTGGCAGAGGGCTGTGTGCGCCATGCCACCAGAGCTGTGGTAGTCGGTGCCTAGGTAGTTGAGGATTAAGGTGCGCACGTCGATGCCACTTTGCGAATAGAAGCGGTAGAGGAGCGAGTCGGCCCGCGACACGTCGAAGCCGGCATAGAGGTTCACATGGCCGTCGTTGAGGGTGCCCAGCATGGTGGCGCAGACGGCAAAGAGGCTGTCGGCGCTCATGCCGCTGTAGACACGGGGGCGCAGGCTGTCGTAGACGGCCTGCCAGTCGACACCTTTCACTTCGAACAATGAATATTGTTGGTCGAAACGCTGCCAGAGGTAGTCGAAGGTGACGGGGGCTGTGGCAGGCAGGTCGTCGCTCATCAGCACACGCTCGCACGAGGCGGAGGCAATGGCGACTGTCAGCAGAAGGATGGTGGAGAGCTTGTTCAATTGAAATAAAGTATTAGAAGTTAAAAATAAACAATTGGCTGCCGCACGACATATCAGTGCATCGGCATATCGACGTATTGGCACTATTTTAGGATAAAACCGAGATGAAACAGGAGCGCGTGGTCGGCATATTGGAAGAGGTGGGGGGCCGTGTGGGTGGTGCGCGAGGTGAGGTAGCTCCAACGATAGGAGATGCCGACACGGTTGCCACCGGCAAGCTGTAGGGTTGCGCCGAGGTCGGTCATGGCACTGTTGGCGAGGGTGAGGTAGCTGCGATATTGGTCGAAGGTGTTGGCAGTGCTGCTTGCTATGTTTTGGTCGAAATTGTCCATATAGGCAAAGCCGGGACGCAGGGCCAGCGAGAGCAGGCCCAGCTGAAGGCGGGCATGGAACAGCCATCGGCAGAGGCGGTATTCGACGCGGCCTACGGCATTGACACGGGCGAAGTTGCCGAAGCCGGCACAGGCATTGCCGAGGGAAGCGGTGTAGCGGATGTCGAAGAGGTTGTCGACCGAGCCGCCAGCCCACAGCCGCCAATGGTCATCAGCGGCAAGGCGATGCAGGGCACTGAAGCCTATGATCGGGTGGCCGCCATAAGTCTGTATGTAATTAATGCCTAGTTTCAGTCCATAGGCTCCCCCGTCGGCGAGCAGCATTGCTTCGTAGTTCCATTTGGGTTTTTGCACCGAGACCGATAGGCCGGGAGCCAGCTGCAGCCCACGGTAGGTGAGCGGCGAAATGCCGAGGTCGCGGAAAAGGCCGTAGCCTACGCCGCCATGCAAATAGATGTAGCAGTGGGCCGAGCTGTCGCTTTCGGCACGGAGCGGAGGAATGGCTAGC
>CAZTVH010000023.1:0-10697 GCA_964616965.1 uncultured Bacteroidaceae bacterium
AGCCTCTCTTTGACCATCTGCCTAGTCTTCCCGTCGGGCACCACATCGGCCAGCAGTGCGTATGCAAGGTCAAAAGGTGTCCCGTTGGCGTAGGTATGCGTCTCAGGGTGATAGAAGGCCTTATGTATGTCTGCCAGCAGCCGTTTGCGACGCGTGGCAAAAGCCTTTGCGTCCCTCTTGTGGCCTGTCAGCTGTGCCATACGCACCATATCGGCAAGGCATTCGCTGATGAAGCAATTGCTGACAAACAATGCCGACTCCCCCTTCACGTCTACGCCCTTGGGTGCCAACCAGTCACCCAGAAACCACATCCTGCCCTCGTCGGGCCAAGGCTGCAGCAGCCCGTCGGGACTGTACCGCTCCACGTATTCCAACCAACGTTTCATCTGCTCGTAATGACGGTCTATCAGAGTGCGGTCGCCATAGTTTAGATAGGTGCGCCACGGAGCCTTGATGATAAAGCCGCTCCAATAGGGGCCGCCCCCTGTGGGGAATGTCGGTGCCACGTATGGCAGCGAGCCCGTGCTGTCCATCGCATCCTCCCAAGCACTGAGCCAGTTGCGGTAGGTGTCGCGCACATCGTAGAGTGTCTGCAACGTCATGGTCGACGAATTGCCGTCGCCGCCGTACCCCATACGCTCCAGATGCGGGCAGTCCACCATATAGCCGCCGAAGGCAAGGCACGAGAGAGTATATTTCACCATGTCGTGCACCGCGTTCAGTCTTGAGTCCGAGCATTCGAAAGTGGCTCCCTCCTTGGGGTCTACGGCACTTATCTGCAACGCCAACGCCCCGACCACACCTGCACCCTTTATGCGGACATATCGAAACGAATGCGTATGGAACTTGTTGACGAAATGGTCAAAACCACTTCCCTCGGAAATATATGTGTCCGTCTCGGTATGAGGGGGCACGGCATGGAGATGGTCAAGATATTCCATCGTCACCACAGCACCCGAATCCAAACCGGACGGCAGGTCGTCGTCATCGTCCTTACCAGAATTCATCGGGGCAAACCTCACCACAAACCACCCTGTCACCACCCGTCCGAAATCGAGCATCAGACTACCGTCAGCCTGTAGTTCCGTGGCCTGTAGTCTCACCGTGTCCACAATGCGGTTGCCCGCAAACTCCTGTGGCGTAACCCTCATCCCCTCCAGCTTCACCTCGGTGGCAGGCCGCCAAGTGGGCTTAACCCGCGCATCGTAGCGTTCTCCGCCAAACTGCAACGGCTGCCAACTGCCCGTATAGCTGTAAGCACTCGGCGAAGCCTGCCATGTGCTATCCGTAACAAGAAGCGTGTCAACACGATAACCCGCATCTCGGTACACCACCGCCTGCGCCACAGCCGGCATATCATATATCCGTCCCCACCCCTGCCCTAGCCAGAGCGTTATCTCATTCTCTCCCTCCCGAAGATAGGGGCCAATATCGTATGTGACCGACAACGAGTGCTTGTCGAGTTGCGACACAGCGGGCTGCATCACCCTATCGCCCACCTGTTTGCCATTAATATAAAGCACATGATAACCTATCGAATTGACCACGGCATACACGCCCTCTGTCGAACCCGTCAAGGTAAAGTGCTTGTGCAACACCGCTGTCTCGGCAAAGCCACTGTCGGTCCTACATCCGATATACTGTGCCCTACCCGCCACCGCAACAGCCAGCATCAACACAACGACAACAAAGCTCCTTATATTCATACGTTTATTCACTTTATCAAATTCTTATACACATTGCAAAGATACAAAAAATCCCCAAGACATTTGTTAAAAAGCCACCGTCGGGCAATAAATGGGGTTAAAGCACGTTAACAAAAATACATTTAACAGCAGACATAGCAACCCTCAAACACCCACCGTCATGAAAAAATACACCCACGCCTGGCTGGCATTCATGGCCATCAAACGCCTCCAAAACGCTGACATCCCCGAAGCCAATCGCGAGGACGCAAAAAGCCTCGTCAAATGGTTTCACGACTACCGCGACTTCGTCATCGAAGGCTCCTGGTACCCCGACGAAGTGTTTAAAGACATGGCCACCAGCCACGTCATCAAATATCGCCCTAGCGACGAAAACAGAGAGCAAAAGTTTAAGAAACTGCCCAAGACAATGAACCTTTACACCCTAGGGCAGAAATCAAAGCTATACAAAAAGCCCTTCGTCATCGAGTCGGGCAACTGCGCCGACCGTTGCGAATCGATTGCCCACAGCATTATCGACTGTTTCAAGATACTTCGCATGGAAGACCGTGGCTGCCCAATCTCTCCCACAAACAACCACATCGCCATGCGCTTCTTCATCCTCAGCCACTACATCGCCGACTGCCACATGCCGCTGCACTGCGACTGCCGCTCCTTCTCGTCGGGCCAAAACATCCACGGATTTATCGAGACACAATGGGACACGCAGGTGAAGAACTCCTACTCCATCGACACCGCCAACAACCGTTTCTTCTACGGCTCCGACGGCTACCCCCTGCCCAAGAAGCCCACACCCCTGATGCTGGCCGTAGAAAACGACCTCGCCAACCGACAATACATCCACGAATGGGGCACCGGCAACGGCAACACCTGGGACTACATCAGTGCCATTTCGGAATACTCCTACCTCATGTCCTACCGACTGATACCAGACAACTACAACGATGAGAACCTCACCAAAGAAATCTTCAAGGCCTCCGAAACCTACCAACACTTCGACGAATACAGTCTGTATATCCTCAGCGATGCCATCGACTCCATCGCCCGCGTCTGGCTCCACGTCTGGGCTCGCTACCGCAAATGGGCCAACGGAAGATAGCAACCCGTCATCAGGCAAATGCTCCCACCTTTCTCCGCTCCCTATCTGCTCATTCTCCACTCAATTTCCGCTCCATAGAGCGGAAAACAACTTGCAAAGAAATGACAACCAGTAGACTATAACAGAAGGATTGAAGATTGAGAATTGAAAATTGAGAATTGAAAACTTGGTTAAATTGAAAATAGAAAGTTTTTAGTATTTAGTTTTTACCTTATACTTTAAATTAGCACATTCATCAACAAAATAAAAGAAACGATTATGGAAACACCAATGATGGGCGTTCTAGTCAGCCTCCTTGTCGGACTGGTTACCAGTTTCATAGTAGGCAGACTAATGAAATATTCGGAACCCAATTTTATCATCCTCCTCATGCTCGGTGTCGTCGGCAGCTACATCGGCGGCCACATCCTCTACTTTCTGGGCATCGACTACTGTAACAGTTTTTGGAGATACTTCTACACCTCACTCATCGGAGCCGGCGTGGTGCTAGGAATGTCCGCCCTTTTCATAGAGGAATAGGCTTTGCATCCAATCCTTTCGTGTCTGCCATGAACGAACGCCATCGTAAGAAACGCCTTGCCGCCATGCGGTATGTGCTGGCCCTGCCACGCAGTGTGTGGTACAACTTTAGGCTATTGCCGTTTCGACAGGCGCGCCATCTGCCCTTGCTTGTTTCGCATCGCACCAGGGTCGTTGACGTGTCGGGGCAAATCGCGCTCCATGCCGGGCATTTGCGCGTGGGACTGGTGAAAATCGGCTTCAACACCTGTCAGATGTCCGACTTTAGGTTCCATCGTACCACACTCAACATTCGGGGCAGGCTCGATGTGCTAGGCGAGTGCGCTATAGGAGCGGGCAGCAGCATCGAGGTGTCGGAATCGGGCAGGCTCACACTGGGAGACCACTTCAACATGGGGCCGTGCTCCCTCATAGTGTGCAACTGCGGCATCACTTTCGGTAGGCATGTCCTCACTTCATGGCAATGCACATTCATGGACACCGACCAACACCGGCTGGTGGACAACGAGGGGCATGTGTGCAACGAAGACCGCCCCATTGCGTTTGGCGACAATGTGTGGTGCGGCTGCAACGTGATAGTGACGAAGGGGACGCAGGTATGCTCGAACGTCACCATCGGTGCCGGCAGCTGCGTGCATGGGGTGTTTGACGAGGAGCGCACCGTCGTCGCCGGCAATCCCGCCAAGGTGGTGAGACGGGGAGTGGCCCGAGAGATAGTTAAATTGGAAATTGAAAATTAAAAAATGAGAATTGAGAATTAATGATTAGCTGCTGCCCACCTTCTTAGTTCTTACTTCTTACCTCTTATCTCAATTCAGTATGGAACGATATATCTTTCTAGACATAGACGGAGTGCTCAACACGGAACGGAGCTACAAGGGTTACGTCATGGCAGAACAGCCTTGGCGTGACGAGAATGGCCCGTTTTTCGACTCAGAGTCGGTCGGCAATCTACGCCATATCATCGACACGACCCACGCCGATGTGGTCATTACCTCGACGTGGAAACACAAGGGGCTGGATGCCATGCACCGGCTGTGGACGCTGCGCGAAATGCCGGGCATACTGCTCGGCGTAACACCCGAAACCACGGTCGACGACTACTACTGCTCGCGGGGGATGGAGATATTGAAATGGCTGGCTCAGAACGCTCCCGACGACACAAACAGCTACCGCTATGTGATTATCGACGACAGCCAGTTTTTCTTGCCCGAACAGCTGCCATATCTGGTAAAGACCTCTTCGGATGTGGGCATCACGCTCTCCGATGCCGAGAGGGCTATAGCCATTCTGACAGCCCTCAATCCCCCAGCTGCGAAAGCCTGCGCTGGTATTCCTTAGCCTGGGCCGTCTTGCCCAAGAGGCGGCACACTTTTACCAAAGACTGCAGCAGAGGGGCATGGGTACTGTTCAGCCCCTCGGCACGCACAAGATACTTATAAGCCTTGTCGCTCTCGTTCAGCATAAGGTGGCTAAGAGCCAACATGTAGGTTGAGGCAAAATCGCCCGGAAAGAGTTGCACCGTACGCTTGGCCACTTCCCTGAGGCGCCTTGCCATAAGGCTGTCGGCAGCGGTGAGGTGGGCTGTGTCGGCTATGTTGGCAAACATTTCTACCATGTAGTCCACCACTCCTTCGAGAAGCAAGTCCTCCATCATGTCGTCAGGGACATTGGGATAGCTCCAGCGGTGCCCTATCTGGGCTGAATAGTCCATCGTCCTGACTATTTCGCCAACAAAGGCATCCCACCTGTGCAGCTGTCCAAGGAAGTATATCTTGCCGAAGCGCAGGTCGAGACGGTCGGGGAAAAGAGCGATGCCTTCCTCTATTGCCACCAGCCCACTGTCGGCCAACGGCGCAATAACCACGTCGGGGTTCTGCCCCATGGCACGGTTGGCATAGAAGTTGTAGCGAGCTATGAAAAGGTTGACATCCTCTGGGGCCTCCTGCTGCCAGAGGGCTAATGCCTGACGCTGCCCTGCCACGTCGTCATGGCGAAAAGCATCGTCGAAGGCATCGGAATAAGACTGCGCGTGCAGAACACATACACACGTCATTATCAACAAGAATGATACAATGCGTTTCATTATGGATAGGATTATTTCAATGGGCAAAAATACAAAAAGTTTTTCATTCCAGAAAAAAATCGTACTTTTGCACCTTGAAAAGAAATACCCTCCCGCCAACTTTGAGCGTTGAACGTTGAAAGACACCGCATGAAATTACTACTCCTCACCCCGCCGCTGACGCAATTGAACACCCCCTATCCTGCCACCACTATGCTCAAGGCCTACCTCGAAGCACATGGGCATGTGGCCATTCAGGCCGACTTGGGCATTGAGCTGGTGGACAAGATATACAGCCAAGAATGGCTCGGCAGCTATGCCGAGGGCATCCGTGAGCCTGATGAGAAGGCATATATAGAGCGTTGCAGCGACATTGTTGAACCCATAAAAGCCTTTTTGCGCGGACGCGACAACACCCTGGCCAGCCGCATAGCCAACCGCAGCCTGCTGCCCGAGGGACCCCGTTTCGAACAGCTGGCGGACTTAGAATGGGCTTTCGGCGTTGCTGGCACAGAGGATAAGGCACGCCACCTCGCCACCCTCTTTATTGAGGACATTGCCGACTATATCCGTGACCACACCGACCCCCATTTCGACCTTATCCGATATGCCGAGCAGCTGGCCAACTATGCCCCCACGTTCGACGACATGGACGCAGCCCTCCATGC
The DNA here is from genome assembly GCA_964616965.1 of uncultured Bacteroidaceae bacterium. GTDB lineage: Bacteria > Bacteroidota > Bacteroidia > Bacteroidales > P3 > Colimorpha. Next base: position 6,058 of record CAZTVH010000023.1, read on the forward strand.
CCCCCTGACCGTTATCGACCGTCTGATGCTCGACTTATTGGAAGAGCACATCGACGCGGCAAAGCCCGCCATGATAGGGTTTACCATCCCGTTCCCCGGATGCCTCTACGGTGCCTTGCGATGCGCCCAGCACATCAGGCAACGGTACGGCCTGCCCGTTGTGCTGGGTGGCGGCTTCGTTAATACCGAGTGGCGTGAGTTGGGCGACAAACGCATCTTCGACTACTGCGACTTTATCACCTTCGACGACGGCGAGCTGCCCCTGCTGCGCATCGCCGAGCATCTCGAAAGCAGGCTGGCAGCCGACCCATTGGTACGCACCATCACCCGCCAGTCACCCCATCTGGCCGACACAGCCGAGAACCCCACCAACGCCTCGCTCCCCGCACCCGACTTCGAAGGGTTGCCGCTCGACAAATATCTCTCCCTCGCCGAGATGACCAACCCTATGCACCGCCTGTGGAGCTGCGGACGGTGGAACAAGCTGATGATGGCACACGGATGCTACTGGCACCGCTGTGCATTCTGCGACACCAGCCTCGACTATATCGGACGCTACGACACCCCCACAGCCACTACCGTGGTGGACCGCATGGAACATATTATGAGACAGACAGGCAGCAGCGGTTTCCATTTCGTTGACGAAGCCCTGCCGCCTAAGCTGCTCAAAGAGGTATGTGAAGAAATACTGCGTCGCCGGCTGACTGTCAGCTTCTGGGGCAACATACGTTTCGAGAAGGCATACACCGCCGAGCTGTGCGACCTATTGGCCGAGGCGGGCTGCGTGGCGGTGAGCGGCGGACTGGAGGTGGCCTCCGACCGCTTGCTACGGCTGATGGACAAGGGGGTAACCATCGGGCAGACCATTCAGGCCTGCCGACACTTCCGCAACGCTGGCATCATGGTGCACACATACCTCATGTACGGGTTCCCCACCGAGACACTGCAAGAGACCCTCGACGCACTGGAGACGGTGAGACGCATGTTTGATGAGGGAATAGTGCAAAGTGCTTTCTGGCACCGCTACGCCATGACCTGCCACAGCCCATCGGGTCGCGAGCCCGAACGGTTTGGTGCCTGTCGCACCGACATGAGGGCAAATCCATTCTGCAACAACGAGGTGGACTGGACACCACTGAATGGCACTGCCGACAATGCCCAATTCGATTACGACATCGAAGAGGTGGGCAACGGTCTGCGCATTGCCACATACAACTATATGAATGGCCTAGGCCTAGACCAACCTGTCCGCAGTTGGTTCCCTGGCATCCGATTTCCTAAACAGAAAAAACAATTTAAAACATGAAAGACAATCATCCTAGCAAACTGAAACATTGGCTTGGCCCAATCATCATGGCTCTCTGCTCTGTCGTCTGCCTGCTGCTATTCTATCACCCTTCGCAGCCCAAGAAACTGACCAGCATGATAGGCTCTTACGACAGTGGAAAATGGCTTGAGCACAAGGACATATTTCCCGCATCGGGGTTATTGACAGGTATGGTTTATCGCCGTGTAGGAATTTTCGGCTTCCCGACCAAGTTCTACATCGACTTCGACATACCTGAACCTGATGAGAATATACGTATATGGATTACACCCGAAGACCAAGACAGAATATTGCAGGAACCCGACATCGAGGTGCGTGCCTATGCGGTGGACATCTTCAACCCCAACACAAAACACTGGGTACGCTATGTGGCAAAGCATCCCCACGGCCACGGCTCACTATTTCTTATAGGTGTCGTGCTGGCAGTATTCGCCTTGGTGTTGGTGGTAAAGAATGTGTGCTTTACTGATTCATTTAAACAAAAAGTAAAAAGTAAAAACTAAAACTTGTCGAATTCATCAATGCGTCGATAATCACTTTAACATGTTTAAACTAAAAGGTAAAAACTAAAAAGTTCGAATAACAAGTTTTAGTTTTTACTTTATCTAAAATTGCGCTTCCACTGAGCGTATTTAATGCGGTTCAGTGCCATGTGGCGTGTGGCCTTTTTAAACGTTGCTTCATCCGCCTCTGACAGCGACTCTAACTGAGCCTTGCGCTCGTCGTCCAACTGATAGCGGGCTTCTGCAGCCATATTGTATGGGCAGACCAGCTGGCAGCAGTCGCACCCAAAGGCATACCCCGACAGCTGCACATTGTCGGGCAATACCTCGGCACGGTTCTCTATGGTGTGATACGATGCACATCGTCGCGCATCGTTCCAATAGCCGCCATCCTCTGTAGTCACCAAGCATCCGTTGGGACAAGCCTCCACACAGCGGTGGCAGTCGCCGCAACCATTCGCAATCGGGCTGTCGTACTCATCAGCCCCAAACGTTGTGACCAACTCGCCTATATAGCAGTAGCTGCCCAGCATGGGATTCACCAACAAAGTGTTGCGTCCACGCCACCCCAATCCGGCACGCACCGCCCATGCCCTGTCGCTGATGGGGACGGTGTCCACGCACGGCTTTGCCTCGAACGTGGGATACTCCTCCCGTAGGGTGGCAATCAACCGAAACAGCATTTCCTTTACCCGCTCGTGATAGTCCTGCCCGTAGGCATACTGGGCAATCTTCGCCTTGCCCTCCATGCGCTGCGACGGCTTATAGCCCAGCAATACCGAAATCACCGACCGTGCTCCAGGCAACAACAGCCGTGGGTCGTAGCGCATATCCACATGTTCAGCCATGTAGCCCATCTCGGCATGGCAACCCTCTGCCAGCCACAGGCGCAAGTGCAACTCGTCGTCTGTCAACGCTGTTACCTCCGCTATGCCGCATGCATCGAAGCCTACTTCATGGGCGGCATCTTTAACAAATTGAGAATTGAGAATTTCTTCGAGACATTGCTTAGGCTCGGAATAGTGCAAATCTTGAGATTTGCCCTTTTCACTCGCTTTTCGCAATGTTGAGAATTGAGAATTATCTGGATGAGACAAAGGTCCCCTCTTTAGAGGGGTGCCACGAAGTGGCGGGGTATGTATCTCAGTTTTCAATTCTTCGAAGCCTTCTTGCTTCCCTTATATAGTTCGAACTGTAGGAAACGGCAGTCGAGCTGTCCGTTCATCAGCGGAATCTTCTTGCTAGGCCTTAGTCCTATATGCTTCATGGCCTCAAAATCGCTGGTGATAAGCCACACCTCGCAGTTCTCGCCATATTTCTTCTTGAACGTGTCGCCCAACTGCTCGTACATGGCATTCAAATCCTCCACCTTGATACGCTCGCCATAGGGTGGGTTGGTGACAATCAGGGTCCGGCCTTCGGGCGGGTCTTGGTCTTCGAACGAGCCGTTGAACAGCATCACATCCTTATGCAACTTAGCGTACTCTAGGTTCTTCTCGGCCTGTTGCAACACTTGCAGGTCGATGTCGTTGCCCCATATTTCGCAGTCGAAGTCGCCCGACCCAATCTTCCTATCCTCTTGAGCCTTCACGCTCTTCCACTCGCCAAGATTAAACTCCTTCCAACGCTTGAAGGCAAAGCGGTCCCCACGGTAATACTGGGCGGGAATATTGTTTGCCATCATTGCCGCCTCTATCAGCAGCGTGCCCGACCCGCACATGGGGTCGTAGAAATTGCAGTCGCACTTCCACCCCGCCAGCTTTATCATGCCTGCCGCCAGCACCTCGTTGATGGGAGCCAGACCCACAGCCTGACGGTAGCCGCGCTTGTGCAACGAGTCGCCGCTGGAGTTCATCAGTAGTGTCACCTGGTTGTCGCGGATGTGAAGCGTGAACTTATAGTCGGGATTTTCAGTGTCCACCGAAGGACGCTGCCCGAAGTTGCGGCGGAAGCGGTCCACAATGGCATCCTTCGTCTTCAAGGCAGCAAAATACGAGTGGGTGAACACCTCACCGCTGGTGGTGCTCTCTATCATCAAGGTGCAGTCCACATCCAGTATCTTCTCCCACGGTATCTTGTACACCTTTTCGTACAACTCTTGGTCGTTGTTGGCCTCAAACTCGGCAAAAGGCTTCAATATGGCCAGTGCCGTACGGCACACATAGTTGGCACGGTATAGCAGCCGCATATCGCCCTCGAATGTGACAGCGCGATTGATACATTCGATATTCTCCGCGCCACACTCCCTCAGCTCCTCTGCCAGCACTTCCTCAAGCCCCATCATGGTCTTGGCTACCATCTTAAACTTCTCTCTGCCCGTCTGCTGCGGCACCACCTTGCCATTATTTTTTTGAATAATCATATCTTATTGTTTTGATTCTTTATTATGTTTTCTCCAATTGTGTATTCTATGCTGCACTTTGCGCCCTCTCAGCTTGCCATTGAGAATGGCGGTGTTCAGCTCGTAACCCATCATTATCACCAACCCATTCAGGAAAAGCCACAACATGGCAATCAGCAACGTACCGATAGAGCCGTACAGCAGGTTGTAGCGGTTGAAATTGGCCAAATATACTTTAAAGCCCCACGAAAGCAAGATAAACATGATGGTGGCAAACATGGCTCCCGACGAGAAGAAGCCCACCCGCTGCTTCTTCAGCGGGATAATATAGTAGACCGAACTGAGCGTCAGCAATGCCATGAACACCAGTATTATCCAACGTCCGATGCCAATAACCACATGTGTGAACGACCCTGGAATCAGCACTCCGTTCTTAATCAGCCACATCAGAATGGTCTTATAGCCGATA
>CAZTVH010000023.1:10707-14045 GCA_964616965.1 uncultured Bacteroidaceae bacterium
CCACCATGAAGTAGAGCAGAAACACCAGCAGTATGCATATCGGGTAGCGGCTCACAAACCGTCGCTGCTCGTTGTTGCGGTCGGCAAAATACATTATCATGCCGTGTATGGCGTTGGCGGCCAAGATAATCGATGCGGCAAAACCTATCGACAACAGGCTCGTGTGCTTGTGTCCCATCACATCGTTAATCGTGTTGGCTAAGGGTGTATACACACTTTCCGGCACAATGTCCTGTAGCTGAAACAGCAGCTCGTCCTGCAACCCGTCGAACGGAAGGAAGGCAATCAACGTGAACATAAAGATGAGCAACGGCGGCAACGCCATCAGGAACGAGAAGGCCAAACCCTTCGCCGCGCGCCACAGCTTGCCGTCGATGAGGCCTTGCAACAGATAGCTCACCACGTCGTACAGCGGCACACCTTTGTTGCCAGGCAGCGTAGTGTTGTGCACCAGATAGTGCCCCAGCCTCACCGTGCGACTCTTCATCACACGATTCTTGAGCTCATTGATATGGTCGACAAGGTTCATTATAAAGTGAAAGGTGATAATTGAAAATTATGAATGTGTTAACGTGTGAATGTGTTAGTCCTTGGCACATCAAAAGATTAACGAATTAACACATTAACGAATTCTCATTTTTCAACTTTCAATTTTCAATTTTTCACAAGCGATATGTCCATACTCTTGATATGGTGCGTCAGCGCGCCAACAGAGATAAAGTCCACCCCCGTCTCGGCATACTGGCGCAACGTGGCGTCGGTGATGCCGCCGCTCGCCTCGGTCTCATAATTAACACCCGTGGAGGTTCTCCACTGGTCGATGCGCCGCACCGCCTCGCGCAGCGTGGCGGTGTCGAAATTGTCGAGCATGATGCGGTCCACGCCTCCGTGCTGCAGCACCTGCTCCAGCTCGTCGAGGTTGCGCACCTCTATCTCAATCTTCAAATCCTTGCCCTTTTCTTTCAGATAGGCACGCGTGCGGTCGATAGCCGCCTCGATGCCGCCTGCAAAGTCGATATGGTTATCCTTCAACATTATCATGTCGTACAGCCCGATACGGTGATTGGTACCGCCGCCGCACTTCACGGCATACTTCTCTAGCAGACGCATGTTGGGCGTGGTCTTGCGGGTGTCGAGCAACTGGGTGTGCAGCCCTTCGAGCATCTGCACCATGCGGTGTGTCTCGGTGGCGATGCCGCTCAGCCGCTGCATGAAGTTCAACGCTGTGCGCTCGGCTGTCAGAATAACTCCCGACGCGCCTTCCACCAGCATCAGCACATCACCCTTACACACACTGTCGCCATCCTGTTTCAAACAGGTTACCTTCATGGGCACAGTGCTGTGGTAAAACCAGTCGTTCACTAGCTGGAACACTTGCTCGCCCACCTCCATTCCGCAGACTATACCGTCCTGCTTTGCCACCATCTTGGCGGTGTTGGTTGCTGTCGGCGGAATACATGCCAATGTGCTGTGGTCGCCGTCGCCCACATCTTCGAGCAACGCCATGCGTATCAGCTCGTCCAAATTCGGGATACTATTCATGTCAAAAAACTATTATGTCTACGGCTGCCCGCCCACGAACTTCATCGGCGACACGCCTTTTTCAATCTGCAAAGATACAACTTTCTGTTCAATTATACAAAGAAAAACAATCATCAAAAATAGAAACACTTGTGCATCAGCCACTCAGAGCACAAATTCTCTCACTAAAACCCACCACAATCAACATTTCAAGACTGCCACTATTCCTCATTTTCACACCCTTTTGACCACCTGCTCGCTCATTTTCTGATTTTTTTCACACTACACAATATAAGTGCTGCCTTTACGTTTTTCTATCAATAACAAACCATTAGATTGCTATGGACAACCACATCGAAGAAGGCAAACTGCTGCTATTAAAAAATAGAGAAAAAGTATTCAAGAACTATTTCATTGAATTTTCAATCATTCTGTTAGTCCTTTCTGTGGCTGATTGGGTCGTCGACATCTTCTTCCTCAAGTCGTTCTCGTGGTGGGATATACCGCTGGACATAGTATTGAGCGTAGTCATCGCCCTTATCTCCGCCCGGCTACAGGTGCGCTGGAACCTCCGCCGCGAGAAAGAGTACGCCTATTTCAAGGAGAAATACGGAAAGAAATAAGCATAGAAAAACGGCCTTTCTGCCACCACTTCATCCACTTCATTAATCAATGAAGCATCAATTATTTGACAACAAGGTTAAGCAAACTAGAGAAGTGCAGAACTTCTATAGGAGCATTGCGTCGTTCCTGAGTGCCGTTGTATATGACGGCACGTCGGACAAGACGGGATTTAAGTGACTCTGTTATCCTACCAAAGCCAGCCTCGAAGGTGGGATTATAGGTGGCGGATGACTTTATCTCATAGCCCTCTAAAGAACTGCCAGTAGGCACAAGGAGGTCGATTTCATTGCCATTAGAGTCGCGGTAAAACATTAGCTCTGGGGTTTTGCCTTTATTTGTGTATCGCTTCATTACGTCTGCTATCACCATATTCTCAAATAGGTGTCCGCGCATTCGGTCAGTTTGCAGTTGCTGAGGATTATCGATGCCTAACAGGTAACATGCCAACCCTGTGTCGTAAAAATATATCTTAGGCGTTTTGGTCAACCGTTTACGAGTATTCTCTGAATAGGGATGTAGCATGAATATGATATAAGAGGCCTGCAAAATGGAAAGCCATGATCGGATGGTGTTCACTGACACCCCCACTTCATTAGATAGTTCACTGGCGTTGAACAGGCTGCCCAATCTCCCAGCGCACAGTTTTAAAAAGGTCTGAAACTGGTATATGTCCTGTACGTTTAATAGATTACGCACATCACGCTCGAGATATGTGCGTACGTATGCCGGGTAAAACAACCGTGGTATGTTTTTCTCGGCATGAATGGCCGGGTAGAAGCCGGAATATATTAATTGGTCGGTGTCGGGTGTGTGGTTGGGGAGTTCCTGTAGCGACAGGGGGAGCAATTCGAGTACGTCTGTACGACCTGCTAGCGATTGCGTGATGTATTTCCGCTCGGGATGTTCGTCGACTATTCCCTGTAGATAAGACAATATGGCGGGGGTGTTCTGTACCTCATCGAGTACCATTCCTTCTTTGTGTTGGGAGAGAAATGCGGATGGGTCGGACATTGCCAAAGCTTTGGTGTCGGGGTTTTCAAGCGAGAAATACGGCAAGCCGGAAAACATGTCGCGGATGAGTGTTGTCTTGCCCGACTGGCGTGGTCCTGTAATGGTTACAATAGGAAAATAGAGTAAATTATCCTTAATTGCATTTGCTAAATCCCTGCGTATCATATAGTAGTAATATTTTA
>CAZTVH010000024.1:0-13968 GCA_964616965.1 uncultured Bacteroidaceae bacterium
ATAGTAGAATTCTTGCCAACGTTGCAGTTGTTCTCAGGGAGTTGTTTGTTGTTTTCGACATGGCGGATGCTCTCTTTTCTGACACATCGTGAAATAGTGACAATGTGACCACCCTCACTTATTATAACATAGTCCCTGTCAGCATGGCGGGGACTTTTTTTGTATGTCATTTCTATATAGAAAGATTTTATTTTTGTATTTGTAATTGATAATTATTGGCTATATTTGCAATATATTTGTTTTGCCACATGAATCGCTCAAAGGTCACAGAATCAATCATCAATGCACTCAATGCCTTGCCATTTTATACAGAAACTTGGCTATATGGCAGTGAGGCACGTGGCAATGCCCAGGCCGATTCAGATATTGACCTGCTGATATTGGTGGATTCTGTGAACCCTGAAACAGAAAACGATATTTTCAAGGCACTCTATCCCATAGAGCTTTCCACAGGTATTCTTATTAACCCTCTTGTGGTTGCGAGGTCACAATGGGGTTCAACGGTGTCACCGTTTTATTTGAACGTAACAAATGAAAGAGTAAGGCTGTGATAACATTGACTAAAGAACAACTCAATGGTTGTTGGGAGAAGAAGCCTCGTCGGTGTGGGGTGGGATAACGCCTTGTTCTTGGAGCTGTTTGTATGTCTTTTCGGCGGCTAGTTGTTCGGCGGCCTTGATGGAGTATTCGATGGCGTGCTCGGCAGGGGTGCCGTCAATCTTTACGCGCACGTCGTATTGGCGACGGCCTTCTTTGCCTTGATATGATACATGCTCAACTTCGAAGCTAATCTTCTTACGGTTCTTCTGGCCCCAGTCGATAAGCTTGCTCTTGTAGTTCCACTCGGTGTGCGCCATGGCATCGACATCAAGATGGATGCCGATAATTTTATTGACGAGAACTCGGCGCGTGAATTTGTAGCCTTTTTCTAGGTAAATGGCTCCTACCAATGCCTCGAAAGCATCGCCGTCGACAGACTTGAAGATGCCTTGCGACTCGCGATTGTATTGGATGAGTTGAGAAAGGCCTATCTGACGAGCCAGCTTGTTGAGGTTAGCGCGGCTGACAAGTTTGGAGCGCATCTCGGTGAGGTAGCCCTCGCCTTGATAGGGATATTTCTTGTAGAGGAACTCCGCCACAACGGCACTCAGCACAGCATCGCCGAGGTATTCGAGCCGCTCGTTGTTGATACGCCAGCCCTGCCCCATTTCGACCGATTTGGAACGGTGGATGAAAGCAATCTGGTAAAGCTTGGTGTTGCGCGGGGTGAAACCCAGCACATTCTTGAAGAAAAGATAAAACTCTTTGTTCTCGCCCTTATAACGACCGAACCACAGCATGATGTTAGTACTTACGGAAAGCCAGACAGGCGTTGTGTCCGCCGAAACCGAAAGTATTGCTCAAGGCGAAGTCTACACGACGGTGGGTGGGCTTGTTGAAAGAGAAGTCGAGCGAGGGAATATCGGGATCGTCGGTGAAATGGTTGATGGTGGGAGGAATGACATCATTCTGCACAGCAAGAATGGTTGCAATTGCCTCTACGGCACCAGCCGCACCCAGAAGATGGCCAGTCATCGACTTGGTTGAATTGAGCGTTATTTTGCCCACATGGTCACCAAAGAGAGAGACGACAGCCTTAGGCTCGGAGATGTCGCCAATAGGCGTTGAGGTGCCATGTGCGTTGATATGGTCAACATCGGTGATCTGCATTCCCGAATCCTCGATGGCCATACGCATGGCTTTGAGCGCGCCAAGTCCCTCAGGATGGGAGGCGGCAATATGATAGGCATCCGCACTCAGGCCAGAGCCAGTGATTTCGGCATAGATTTTGGCTCCACGAGCCTTAGCGTGCTCCAATTCCTCAAGAATGAGAGCTCCTGCTCCTTCGCCCAATACAAAACCATCGCGGTCTTTGTCAAAGGGACGCGAAGCAGTTTGAGGATCGTCGTTGCGCAAGGATAGTGCCTGCATTGAAGAAAAACCGCCTATGCCACATTCGATAATAGCGGCTTCGCTGCCACCTGCCACAATAATGTCTGCCTTGCCTAAACGAAGCATCATAAAGGCATCGGCTATTGACATTGCCGACGATGCACAGGCCGCAGATGTTGAATAGTTGGGGCCGCAGAAACCATATTTAATAGATATTAGACCTGCACAGATGTCAGTAATGGTCTTAGTGACAAAGAAAGGGCTGAAACGGGGAATCTTGTGCCCCTCAGTAAAGGAAACCAATTCGTCCTGAAAGGACTTGCTGCCACCCATGCCAGTGCCAAAGATGACACCAACGCGGTCTTTATCGAGATGCTCAACATCAAGTCCTGCATCGCGGATAGCCTCATCGGCTGCCACCATACCGTACTGGGAGAAGAGGTCTATTTTACGGGCTTCTTTACGGTCAAAAAAAACCGCTGGGTCAAAATCTTTGACCTCAGCAGCAATTTTACATTTAAAGTTAGTGGTGTCGAACCTTGTAATCAGGCCGGCTCCACTTACTCCTCTCAACAGAGCATCCCAAAACTGAGAAACATTGTTGCCAATAGGAGTAAGTGTGCCTAGACCAGTGATTACAACTCGTTTCAAATCCATTCGAGAGAATGAAAGAGAAATTTAGTTCTGAGCTTTCTCGATGAAAGCGACGGCATCGCCGACAGTGACAATCTTCTCAGCCTCCTCGTCGGGAATCTGAACATCAAATTCCTTTTCGAGCTCCATAATCAGTTCGACAGTGTCCAAAGAGTCGGCACCAAGATCATTAGTGAAGCTGGCTTCGAGCGTGACATCTTTTTCATCAACACCGAGCTTATCAACAATGATAGCTTTTACTTTCGTTGCAATTTCAGACATGTTTATTTATTTTTTGAGTTTAACAGGGTGCAAAGAAACGAAAAAAAACTCATATAACCACTATTTTTAACTATTTTTCTTTGCATCAAAAGATATAGCTATATAGTAATCAAATGATTGAGTCAAATAAATCTTTGCCACACAAACACTTTTTACCACTCAAAATAGAGGTTTTTTTCCCCGAATGAGGGGCAATATTTGTTAATTTTGGTAATTTTGGCAACACTAGAAATGTTAAATTTTGTGGAAATACAACAATTTGAGAGTTTTAGCGTTATTCGGAAAACAATGAAAAAAACATGAAAAAAATAGCAATCTTGGCCTCAGGCAATGGCACAAACGCACAACAGATTAGTGAGTACTTCGCTGATAATGAACAGATAAACGTGGCGTGTATCATATACAATCGGAAGGATGCATACGTCGCAGAACGAGCAAAAAAACTAGGTATCCCTGCCATCTATTTTGGCAAAAAAGACTTCTTTGAGAATGGGAATGTACTTTCATACTTGAGAGAACAACATATTGACTGGATAATACTAGCAGGCTTTTTGTGGCTGGTGCCAGAAGATATCTTGGCTGCATTCCCCAATCACATTATCAACATTCACCCCGCCTTGTTGCCTAAATATGGTGGCAAAGGAATGTACGGACATCATGTGCACGAGGCTGTTATTGCAAACCGCGAGAAAGAGAGTGGAATCACTATCCATATTGTAGATTGCAATTACGACAAGGGTATCACACTCTTTCAAGCAAAATGCCAGTTGACCGAAGAGGACACTCCCGACACGTTGGCGGAGAAAATCCATCTGCTAGAGAAAGAGCATTTCCCAAAAGTGATTGAAAAAACCATACTCGGATGAGAATAGGTATTAATACACGCCTGCTATTAGCAGGAAAATTGGACGGCATCGGCTGGTTCACGGCGGAGACACTGAAGCGCATTGTACTGGCTCACCCCGAACATGAATTCTATTTTTTCTTCGACCGCAAACCCGACCCACGATTCATTTTCTCTACAAATGTCCATTCCGTGGTACTCTGCCCACAGGCTCGACATCCAATACTTTGGTATATCTTTTTCCAATGGAGCATTCCAAAAGCATTGAAACGATATAAAATTGACCTATTCCTATCGCCTGACGGATATATGTCACTTGACACCAAGGTTCCAACGCTGACGGTCATCCATGATCTCAACTTCGAACATAGCCCGGACAATCTAAAACCCTCGCACCAGAGATATATGACCTACTTCTCGCCACAGTTTGCCCGATATAGTACACGGATTGCCACTGTCTCCGAATATTCCAAACAGGACATCGCGGACACCTACCACATTGAACCTGAAAAGATAGATGTAGTTTATGACGGTGCACACGAAGGCTACCGACCGCTGTCGCCAACAGAGCAACAGCGTACACGCGAAAAATATGCAGGAGGCAATCCATACTTCATATTTATTAGTACAATTATTAAAAGAAAGAACCTTGCAACCCTACTGACCGCATTTGACCAGTTTAAACAAAATGACTGCAAGGGCACCAAACTACTCGTAGTGGGTCATAAAGTATGGTGGAAGGATGAACTGGCAAAAGCCTATGAACAGATGGTCCACAAGGAAGATGTGGTGTTCCTTGGCAGAGCTGAACCAGATACCCTAGCATGCCTATTAGGAGGCGCAACAGCACTTGTATACCCATCATTCTATGAGGGTTTCGGCATCCCTATTCTTGAAGCATTCGAAGCCGAAGTACCTGTCATCACATCCAATTGTACATCTATGCCAGAAGTAGCCGGAGACGCAGCTTTGCTTATCAACCCTACTAACGTGAATGCTTTGACAAATGCCCTGACACAAATAGTGAGCAACCCCGCACTTTGTGAGCAACTAATTGCTAAAGGACGCATACAACGTACCCATTTCAGCTGGGACATAACCGCTAACCTACTCTGGCAAAGCATGACAAAAACGATAGAACAAGTCCTATGAAAAAGACATGGGTCACAATAGGAATGATTCTTGGGCTTGCACATTTTGTACAAGCCCAAGAATACATTTCTTCCGACGATAGTTCTCGACACGTCAACTTGGTATACAATGGTTCTTTCGAAGAATACAGACATTGCCCACGAAAAATCGATGCCGTCGGCATTCTGACACTTGTAGAAGGTTGGTATCAGCCCACACGCGGCAGTGCCGACTACTTCAACGTTTGTGGTAGTCGTGAATGCGGAGTTCCCGTCAACAAATTAGGACAACAACAACCACATGACGGTGACGGCTACTGCGGTATCTATTGCAGCAAAAACGACTACCGCGAATACATCCAAACACGACTACGGAGAAAGCTTCATAGTGGCGACAGCATCCAACTGACCTTTTGGGCAAGCCTGTCTGAGGAATCCACTGGAGCTGTTGCCACACTTGGTGGGCTATTTACCAAAGAAAGCATTAACGATACGGTGCGTACTCTATTCTTGGCCAAAGAACGAGAGTACATCTCAGACGATATATCTCAAACCATTGCGCGTCCTTTTCTGCCGCAAGTCGTCAACCCTAAAGACTCCACAATCATAAATACACATGGCTGGCAGTGCATTTCAGGCATCTTTGTTGCACAGGGCGGAGAACAATACATTACCATTGGGAATTTCAATTTGGCTGAACAGTCGGGATATGTCGACTACGACTCCTTAACCAGATTATTGCCTGGAGCTTATTACTACATTGACGACATCACAGTAGAATGCCTCAACTGTCCTCCCCCAGTGGCAGATGACCTAAATGTCGATTCGGCATACCTAACCAAAGAGCAACCTGCTTTTACAATAGGCAGTACATTTGTATTGAAAGACATTTTTTTCGAATTTGACAAAAGTACTATCCTCCAGCAGTCCTATTTTGAATTGAGAAGCCTCATCTCTTTGTTAGAAGCCTACCCCAACATGCGTATAGAAATACGAGGGCACACCGATGGCAAAGGAACTGATAGCTACAACCTACGTCTCTCAGAGAATCGTGCAAAAGCAGTGACCGATTATCTTATTGCAAAAGGCATTAACGAGAAACGACTGCAATTTAAAGGCTACGGTAAAAGCATGCCCATAGACACCAACGACACCGAAGAAGGCCGTGCCAATAATCGGCGAGTCGAATTTAAAATCGTTTCCATGTAACGACTATAAACAAAAAGAGGCGACCACTGCGGCCGCCTCTTTTTTATACCAATTAATCTTATTCAATAACACGGTAGAAGGAAACACGACGGTTAAGTTCGTAGTGGATGTCACCGAAGGCAACAGTCTTACCCTTCCAATCAACAGTGAGACGGTCGGGATCAATACCATACTTATTAACCATGATACGCTTCACTTCTTCAGCACGCTTCTGAGAGAGCTTCATGTTGTACTCGTCGGAAGCAGTGTAGTCGCAGAAACCAACAACAGTGAGTTTCAGGTCGGGGTTATCTTTCATCACACGAGAAATAGCCTTCACCTTAATCATCTCAGAATCGGTTACGCGCCAAGAATCGTTAGGATAGAGCACTGAGAAGGGGATAGCATAGTAGTTCAACTGGTCAGCCTTCAGCTGGTCAAGAACGTTGTTCAGACTGTCAGTAACCTTCTGGGCACGAGCCAGAGCCTCACGTCGGATTCTGTCGTTCTCATTGTTGAGGTCGTTAATCTGAGCCTGCATTCTCTTCTCACTTTCCTTAGCTTTAGCAACATCCTTCTTCAAGGATTCGTTCTCGTCCTCAAGGGCATCCATCTGCTCTTTGGTAATGAGGGCGCGCTGGGAAATCAACTCCTGATCAGTAGAGGTACGACCGAAGTTGAAAAGGTAACCAACACTGGCGAGGAAATCGGAGTGGTGGAAACCAACATCCTTCTGCCAGAAAGCAGGAGCGTCAGCAATGATATCTGTCTCAAGTTCGAAAAAGAGGTTGCTTCTATCGGTGATTCTGTAGCTAAATCCAAGACCAGCGTCAAACTGAACACCAGCCTTGTACATAGCACGAGCATTGTTGTGACTGAACGCAATACCACCACCAGCAAACACATACAGATTTCCACGACGTTCAGGCTTCCAATTGTGGAAACTATTGTTAAGTGACACCAGTATTTCGGCCGACACAGCACTATGTCTGTCCATCGACTGATAGAACGTTTCTCCATCGCGCACATAAGGCTTTACACCCCATACGCCACGAGACAAAGTGGCTGAGTCATTCTGGTTGCAGTCCGCAAAAAGCGCAGGGAATACATAGCGGAAACGTATGTAAGAACCGCGCTCAATCTCTTTCTGCAGAAAGATACCGAGACCAGCGTTGAACCCACTACCAAAAGCAGGACTATCAACACCATTGAACAAATAGGCATCAGGCTGGGCCATGAAATGACCACTTATACCAATGCCCCAATTGCTCCAAAAACCATACTGAGGATATTCGGGAACCTCGTTTTGGGCAAAAGCATTGCCTGCAAATGCGAACATGCAGAACAACACTGCGATTTTCGATACTTTTTTCAACATATTGGTATACTTTTTGTTATAAATATTTTTCACTATTTTTCAATTTGCAAAATTACACATTTTTTTTTACTTACAAAACTTTTTTTTAATAAATTGTATTTTTGAGGCTTTCTCGACTTACCAACAGGTTATCAACAAGGGAGCCCTGCGCCACCTCCATTCCCCTCATTTGACATAGTCACATTATTCATTCATAGCAACAACACCGTTACGAAAAGCACTAAACGCCAAACACTTCACAAAATAATTCTATTATACGCACATTTAATGAATTATTTTGTGTATCTTTGCAAACTCAAATTAATAACCACAAAATTCTATACTCATGAACACGCTTAGTTTGAACACCGAGTATTTACAAAAGTTTGTAACCGACACTGAGCTCAACGGAATCCACGAAGAACTTCTGGCTGCCAAGAAGACACTGATTTCGGGTTCTGGTAGAGGCAACGATTTTCTAGGCTGGCTCGACCTCCCTGAAACACTGTCGCCAGAAATTGTCAACAACATCAAATCTGACGTGGAACGACTCCGCCACCGCGCACGCCTGTTCGTTGTAATCGGCATCGGTGGGAGCTATCTTGGTGCACGCGCCGTCATCGAAGCTCTCCAATCAGAGTTCGCCGCCATGCAGACCAATGGAGCAAATCCATACATTATATATGCAGGCCACACACTCAGCGAGGACTACTATTGCCAGCTGATGCAGATGCTGGACAACCACGACTACGCCGTTGCCGTCATCTCCAAGTCGGGTACCACCACCGAACCCGCCGTTGCATTCCGCATCATCAAATCGCATCTTGAAAACAAATATGGCAAATCTGAGGCCGCCGAACGCATCATTGCCATCACCGATGCACGACGTGGCGCGCTCCATGACATCGCACAGCAAGAAGGCTACCGCACCTATGTGATACCCGATAACGTAGGAGGCCGCTTCTCCGTGCTCACTCCCGTTGGACTGCTTCCCATTGCCATGGCGGGCTACAACATCGACCAACTCCTGCAAGGGGCCCGCGACATGCGCAAGACATGTATCAATTGCGACAGCCTGAACGACAATCCCGCACTCCTCTACGCTGCCATCCGCAACCTCCTGTATCGTAAAGGTTACAAAGTAGAAATCCTCGAAAACTTTGTACCTCAGCTGAAGTACATCAGTGAATGGTGGAAGCAACTCTACGGCGAAAGCGAAGGAAAGGAAGGCAAAGGCATCCTGCCACACAGCCTTAGCTTCACCACCGACCTGCATTCTATGGGCCAGTATGTCCAAGAGGGCGAGCGCCTCATGTTCGAAACCGTATTGAGCGTAACCCAACCTCAGGGCAAAGTAGACATCCCCTCTGATGAGAAAAACCTCGACGGCATCAACTACCTACTCGGCAAGAGCCTCACTGAAATCAATCACAACGCCGAACTCGGAACCATCCTCGCCCACAACGATGGCGGTGTCCCCGTACTACGCATCCTTTTGCCCACTATCGACGAGTACATCCTTGGCCAACTGATATACTTCTTCGAATTTGCCTGTGGCATCAGCGGGTACACTTTGGGTGTCAATCCTTTCGACCAGCCTGGAGTGGAAGCCTACAAAAAGAACATGTTCCGCCTGCTAGGCAAGCCGGGATACACCAATTAATTAAGATACACCTCTCAAACTTGAAAGTTGAGAATTGGGCTGTCGCAGCATACAATTCTCAACTTTC
The DNA here is from genome assembly GCA_964616965.1 of uncultured Bacteroidaceae bacterium. Classification (GTDB taxonomy): domain Bacteria; phylum Bacteroidota; class Bacteroidia; order Bacteroidales; family P3; genus Colimorpha. The sequence continues at coordinate 9,097 of CAZTVH010000024.1, forward strand.
TTTTTTATCAAAAAGGCAAATCGCCCAATGGCTCCGTCTCACTATTTAGTATAGAAGACAAGGGGTCGTGTTCGCGTTCCCCCGCATCGTCGGGTCGGTTTTTATTGGCCAACACTGTGAAATTGTCTGCCACAACCTCGGTTATATAACGCTTGTTTCCTTCTCTGTCCTCCCACGAACGTGTTTGGAGCTTCCCTTCTACATAGAGCTGCGTACCCTTGCGGAGTATCTTCTCCGCTATCTCAGCCAGCGCACGCCAGCACACCACATTGTGCCATTCGGTCTGCTCCACGCGCTCTCCATCCTTGGTCTTTCTGTATTCTGTGGTGGCAAGGGGGAATGATGCCTTCTTGACCACACTTGTAGATTCGTTATTACGGTCCTGTGGGAAAGCAACGACATCGGGGTTCTTACCCAGATTGCCAATTAGTATTACTTTGTTTACTCCTATCATATTTTGTACACTTAGTATTGCCATAATGGCAACGAATCACGATGCAAAGATAAGACTTTTTGGAAAACTGAACAATTAAAGATATTCACAATTCAGACAAATACTTGTCTATCAGTCTTGAAATCGGAAGATATTTCATTCTCGCCAGCTCCACTGCACGCATTTTTTTTGGCAGCTCGGCAGGTTTGCAATCGAAAATCACCCGCACAAACTGCGCCTTTATAGTCCTATGCGTAAGCTGGTGTGTCAGGCTAGGGCCCATCTTTACACTCTGAGGCATGTCCCCAATCCATCCTTGCAGCACCTCTCTCATCCGCTTCAGCAAAACCGTGGATGCAACAGGCCTTTCCGTCTCATATAGCGGCAACTCATACAGCCCCTGCCAAATATCTCCTTCGCCACGCTGCTGCACGACAATGGTCGGCTGTGGAACATTCCACCTAATATCAAAATAATAGAAATACCTCTCCTTTATTTTTACCGCCTGTAGCCGCACCGGCAACTGCGACACTACCCCATCACGGTATGCCATACACTCTTGAGAGAATATGCAGTCCCCACAATCGCAGCCCACAGGCTTGCAATACATCGATCCAAAATCCATCAACGCCTGATTAAACATACCCGGTCGCTCCCTGTCAATCAGACGCACCAGCAATCGCTCAAATTCAGCATACGCCTGATTGGTTCCAATGGGAGTATTAATACGATACATGCGCGCAATAAGGCGATACACATTCCCATCAATAACAGGGTATGGCAAGCCAAACGCAAACGAGGCGACAGCTGCCGCCGTATACCGCCCCACCCCTTTGAGAGAGAGGATACCCTCATATGTGTCAGGAAACCGTCCTCCCAAGTCAAAGGCAATATGGCGCGCTGCCGCATGCAGGTTCCTTGCCCGCGAATAATAGCCCAACCCCTGCCAACTCTTCAACACCTGCTCCTCCGTTGCCTCTGCCAAATGACGCACCGTCGGGTACTCCGCGACAAAATGCTCATAATAGCTTCTCCCCTGCTCTATGCGCGTCTGCTGGAGAATGATTTCCGAGAGCCATATATAATAAGGATTGTCCGTTCCCCGCCAAGGCAGTTGGCGACCGTTTTCCAAGTACCAATTAATGATTTTATCTGCGAACATCTGAAGGGGTCAATTTTTGAAAATCTAGGGTACAAAAGTAAGTTTTGAACACGATATCATCTCATAACTATCTGAAAAACCTATGTTAAATTTCATTTTTCTATAAATTACAAACACTTATTTTATAACATATTACAACTAACGATATGTTAATTACTCCATTTTAACCATTTTTCTGAGTGCAAAATCTTTGCCAATTCAAAAAAAAGTCCGACTTTTGCACCCGCTTTTCACGAAAAAAAGCACGCCTAAATAACGTAAACAAACAATAAAAATTGTAGATAAAATGTCAAAGATTTGTGAAATTACCGGTAAGAAAGTGATTCGTGGCAACAATGTGTCCCACTCCCGCATCCACACCAAACGTACCTTCTCCCCCAACCTCCAGACCAAGAAATTCTACATCCCCGAAGAGGACATGTGGATTACCCTCAAAGTGAGTGCCAAAGGCATGCGCATCATCAACAAGAAAGGCATCCTCGCCGCCCTTAACGATGCCGTCGCACAAGGCCATCTCCAATTCTAACACGAAGACAATACTAGTCTTAATAACAAACTTTTTTTATCAATCCTTAACAAGAAAGAGGTAATAACAATGATCGTAGTTCCTATCAAAGAAGGTGAAAACATTGAAAGAGCTCTCAAGAAGCTCAAGAGAAAATTCGAAAAGACTGGTGTCGTGAAAGAACTTCGCGAGCGTCAGAAATTCACTAAACCTTCCGTCATCAATCGGGAACGCAGACAAAAGGCCATCTATGTCCAGCGCCTGCGCCAGCAGGAACTTGACAAATAGTCCGAGTCCGCACGAATCAAAAAAGAGGGTATCCCGCAGGACACCCTCTTTTTTTTGCACGTCGTGCACGCACGCGCAACGCTACTACTTGTAGCGCTCCTTATACTTGTCAATCTGACCCTTCATCGAGTCCACACAGTCGGCCACGGCCTCCTCAAAAGTGTTAGCCTGCTTGCTGTTAAACAGCGTCTGACCAGGAAGGCTCAACGACAGCTCGGCAATCTTATTATTGTCGGTCTCAGGTTTGTCAACCTTCAAAATCACTTCGCACTTGGTGGCATTGTCAATCAGACGGTCGAGCTTGGCGACTTTCTCATTGACGAACTTTTCCAGTTTCGGGTCTGCCTTAAATTTCACGGCATTGATTGTTGTATTCATAGTTACCTCCTTATTTTTTATTGGCCCTAGGATGGGCATGTTTATATGTTTCTTTCAAATGCTCCCGCGCCACATGGGTATACACCTCTGTAGTCCCCAAATCGCTGTGCCCGAGCAGCTCTTTAATGGCATCAATGTTCGCTCCCTCGTTCAACATGTGCGTCGCAAACGAATGCCTAAACACATGCGGACTCACACGCTCGGCTGTCGAAATAGGCGACATATATCGTTTCACTATCAAATATATCATCCCCGCGCTCACCGCCCTCCCCTTGCCATTAATCAGCAGCCTGTCCGACTCCTCATAATGCTCGTCGGCACCTTTCAACTCCTCAATCTTCATCTCCCTTAACGCAAGAAAGCGCGAAATATTTTGTGCCAACTCATTTTCTATCGGAATAATTCTCTCCTTGTCGCCCTTTCCCCTCACCTTGATGCTCTTAGCCGACAGGTCAATCCCTCCCAACCGCAGCATCGCCAGTTCCGACCTCCGCATCCCCGTCTCATAAAGCATCCTCAACACCAGCCGTTCCATCTGGCCGTCAAACGTGTCAGGAAACATGTCGGTATAAATCTTCTCCACCTCGCTCTCACGAAAGAACACCGGCAACCGCTCCGGGGCCTTCGGCGGAGTCACTTTCGCCATAATGTCGCGCTCGAAAAAGCCCTCCCTTCGCAGATACTTAAACCACGCCCGCAAAGCCGCCAACTGCTTCAGCACCGTCCCGGCAGCCTCGCCAGCCGACATCAACTCCATCTGCCAGTCTCGCACATGATACGCCTCCACTTCCTCTACATCATACACCTTCTGCCTCTCCAAATACTCGCCAAAACGCTCCACCTCGCCCACATAGTACTGGCGGGTGCTTGCCGCAAGACGCTTTTCTGTTGCGACATAGTCAGCAAAATACCGTATGGCTTCCTCTATTTTCACGTTTGCAAAGATACACAAAAAATCCGTAACAAATGTTAAAATCCTATTTTTTTCTCACATTTGCCTCAAAAAAGAGAGGTTTATCGTTCCGATACATCTCACTTTTATTGCCTTGCCCCCTGAGCGGCTCTTTCCGAATTCCGCTCCGTCTTCGCTCGACATCCGCTCCTTCTCCGCTTATGGGAGCGGGAAACAACCTTAAAAGTAGTAGAAATCAGCAGAATACAATTAAAAGCGGCTAGGAACGGCAAAACCTTCTCTGCTACACTCGGTTTGCCACCCATTTTCTCCTTCTCCACACGCACACTTTGGCCTCTTGTACCGTCCCGTCAGGCCGTCACAAGTTGACCAACATTTGACTTGCATTATGTTAAAAGTTTACATTATTTTTGCTTTATTCAAAAGAAATACATATCTTTGTGGGTCGTTTTGTGAGGTGCTTTGTATACTGAAATACTGTTGCAATTAATTGTTGCTGAAATTATTATTGAACAAATAACAAATTATATAGTCAACTTAATTATCAACTAAAAAGTATCTGTTATGCAAAAACATGTACAAAAAATGTTGCTTTTGCTGGCACTCATCCTAGCAGTGCCTTGGGCAACGAATGCACAGACGCTGACAGTGGCCAACGGGACGGGGACCAACACCTACATCCCGATTTATGGCTACTACTGCGACGAGGACCAGCACAACCAGATGGTTTATCCGTCGAGTATGCTGACCGACATGGACGGCAGCTACATCACGTCGCTGACATTCTACCAGTCGCAGGCTGCCTCATCACCATGGGGCACCACGGTAACCATCAAGTTGAAAGAGATTGCCGACTCGGTGCTTACCGACCTTGTGTCAACCACTGGTGCCGTCACAGTGTGGACGGGCATGGTGAATGGCACCACTGCCACACAGGTGTTCAACTTCACTCTGCCTTATGCCTATCAAGGCGGCAATCTACTAGTGGACATCACCACCACCGCGTCTGACTATAGGGGAGTTCTATAAATTAAATAGCTAAATTTCATTTTGTTATATCAATATTTTTTCGTATTTTTGCAGTATTAACAGAAAAATACAGCATCTATGAAATACCGTAAGAATCAAGACGTTGGGCTATTTGACAAGGAGAACACCCTTCAGGAATTACTCGAAAACGGCAATCCGCTGCC
>CAZTVH010000025.1:0-13848 GCA_964616965.1 uncultured Bacteroidaceae bacterium
CATGTCTTGCCTGGCGAATGTTTCGGCCACATCTTGTGTTTGCCTAATAGGGAGCCTCCCATATAGGCAAAGCTGTCATTCACCCACACCATGATGATACACATCATGAGGATGTTGAAGCTGTAGTGTAAGATTGACATAAGGCCTAGCGGTAAGGCGCAGTAGACAACAGGCAATAGGGTGTGGAGTGCGTCACCAAATGGATGCTCTGAGTTGCGCCACAACTCTCTCATCAGTGTTATGGGCAGGGATATAAAGAGCAGGGCTGCAAATAGTGTTACAAAGGCAAAACCGAATACACTCCCCTCGGCCGTTAGTGGCAATAGGTTCGGGACAAGCACCATCAGGGTGGTGAAGAAATAACCCAACGGCTTGCTGGGATGGTTGTTTTGCATCTCGGCAATGCGGTAGTATTCAAAGGCACAGCCCAGTGCCACGAATAAGGCAAAGGCCGTTAAGATGAGTACGCCTATATTATCGTTGCCAATCAGACGTCCGCTATATATCGAGCCGATGAAAAGGAGCGCATAGACTGTTGCGCTGGCTGTTCTAATCCAAAAGGTTTTCATGATTGTCTTGGATTTGGTTGTCCGACGATACGGGGGTGTCGGTGTTGTCCGACTTGTCTGATGCCTCTAACGTTAGTTTTAGTTTCTCTTCTTCTTTCTGTTTCTCTAGGTCGGCTTCGCGAGGACCGTAGATGCGCTCCAGGTCTTCGCGGAAGAGCACCTCTTTCTCATACAGCTGCCCTGCCAGCTCGTCCATCTGGGCACGGTGGCCCAATATGATGCTCTTGGCGCGGGCGTAGGCCTCTTCCACTATACGCTTCACCTCTTTGTCGATGGTCTCGGCAGTTTTCTCTGAGAAGGGTTTGGTGAAGCCATACTCGTTCTGTCCCGTGGAGTCGTAGAAGCTGATGTTGCCCAGCTCTGGGCTCATGCCGTAGTAGACCACCAGCGACTGTGCCATCTTGGTGGCGCGCTCAATGTCGTTGAGGGCACCTGTGCTTATCTTGCCGAAGAATATCTCCTCAGAGGCGCGGCCCGCCATCAGGCTGGTCATCTCGTCAAACATCTGTTCGTAGGTGGTTATCTGGCGTTCCTCGGGCAGGTACCATGCTGCGCCCAACGCCTTGCCGCGAGGCACGATGGTCACCTTGATGAGCGGATTAGCCCAACGCAGCAGCCAGCTCACCGAGGCGTGGCCGCTCTCGTGGTAGGCAATGGTTCGCTTCTCCTGTTCGGTAAGCACCTTGGTGCGCTTCTCCAAGCCTCCCACTATGCGGTCGATGGCATCAAGGAAGTCCTGCTTGTCAATCTTGCTTTTTCCCTTGCGGGCAGCGCAGAGGGCAGCCTCGTTGCACACGTTGGCAATGTCGGCACCTGAGAACCCCGGTGTCTGCTTGGCAAGGAAGTCGCGGTCTACGTAGGTCTCACTTCCTTCGTCGTTGTTTAACTTCAGATTGCGCATGTGTACGTCGAAGATGGCTTTGCGCTCTTCGATGTCGGGCAGCTCCACATATATCTGTCGGTCGAAACGTCCCGCGCGCAGCAGTGCCTTGTCCAGCACGTCGGCACGGTTGGTGGCGGCCAGCACGATGACGTTGGTGCCGCTACTGAATCCGTCCATCTCCGTCAGTAGCTGGTTTAAGGTATTCTCGCGCTCGTCGTTGGCGTTGCTCAGTCCCGCATGGCCGCGGGCACGCCCCACGGCATCTATCTCGTCAATAAAGATGATGCAGGGAGCCTTCTTCTTGGCCTCTTCGAACAGGTCGCGCACACGCGAAGCACCCACGCCAACAAACATCTCTACAAAGTCGCTACCCGACATGGAGAAGAATGGCACATTGGCCTCGCCTGCCACCGCTTTAGCCAGCAAGGTCTTACCCGTACCCGGAGGACCCACCAGCAGTACACCCTTGGGTATCTTACCGCCAAGGTCGGTGTAGCGTCGGGGGTTCTTCAGGAAGTCTACCACCTCCATCACCTCCTCCTTGGCACCTGCCAGTCCGGCCACATCCTTGAAGGTGACATTGGTGGGTGTCTTGCCGTCATATACTTTTGCCTTGCTTTTGCCCACGCCGAAGATGCCGCCGCCACCGCCCATCTGCCGTTGCGAGACGCGGCTCATAATAATGAAAAAGAAGATGAGCATCAGCAAAGGCCCGAACACCACCAGTATGTCGCGCCACGGGCTGGTACGCTTTTCTGGTGTGAGCTCTATCCTCACGCCGGTCTCCTCCTCAATCTGCTCCAAGTCCTTTTCAAAACTGTCGAAAGTGACAAACTCATATACATAAAAACGTGTGTCTGCCACCTGTTGGTTAATCATATTACGGCCGAGCAGGTCGTTGTAGGAGGTGTCTGCCTTGATGGCGGACAGCTTGATATAGACTTCGGCAAATTCCTGATTGACGATGACAATCTTGGAATAGTCTTGTTTCTTTATGATAGATTCCAGCTTGTCCCATTTTATCTTGTGCGGACCATTGGCACTGTCCTGCCTCAGCAGCATACTACCCAATGCCACAATGATGGCTCCATAGACTACATACATCACCCACCCCCTCTTGGGCTTCTGACCATTGGGTGTTGGGCCGAATGGGCCTTGGGGTTTGCCTCCTTGGGAGTTGTTTTTATTGTTAGGATTGTTGTTCTCTGCCATGAAGGTTTAATCTTTTGAATGTGTTAACGTGTGAATGTGTTAGTCCTTTTTGATTAACGAATTAACACGTTAACGAATTAACGAATTCTTTCACTTTCAACTTTCACAACGGTACCGTCCTCCCACAGCTGTTCCAAACGGTAAAAGTCTCGTTTCGGCTGTAGGAATATGTGCACCACCACATCAAAATAGTCCATCAGTATCCATTCGGCATTCGCATAGCCCTCCACCTTCGAAGGGTTCAGTCCGGTGGCTTTCTTGACTATCTCATGCACATGGTCACTCAGGGCACTCACATGCGATGGTACATTGCCCGATGCTATCACGAAGAAGGAGGTGGGTGCCGACTGAAGGCCTCTGAGGTCGATTATCTTCACGTCCGTCCCTTTCTTTTCCTCCAACGCTTGGGCGGCAAGTCTTGCCAATATTTCAGATTCTGTCATTGTTGATAATATGTTGGAATGTGTTAACGTGTTAATGTGTTAACGTGTAAATCATTTGACTCATGAATTAACGAAATTAACACATTAACGATTTCTTTTTTCAACTTTCAATTTTCAATTTTCACTTTTCAACTTTCTTGAATTCTTCTTCCAATGTTGCAGTCAGGTCCCTTGTGCCGTCTCGTTCCTCTATTTCAACCCTGACGTACCTCTCTGGAAGCAGGTCTTCTATTTTCTCTGTCCATTCGGTAAAACAGTAGTTACCACTATAGAAATACTCCTCATAACCTATGTCGTATGCCTCGTCGACCGACTTCAGCCGGTAGAAGTCGAAATGATACACATCTTCTCCTTCCGCCGTGCTGTAGGCATTGATGATGGCAAATGTGGGGCTGCATACGTTATCTTCCACTCCCAGTTGGCGGCACATCTCCTTTATGAGCGTAGTCTTTCCAACACCCATCTTGCCGAAGAAGGCAAAAAACCGTTCGTCGGCAAACTCCTTGAGCATCCCTTTGGCCACCTCTGGTAGCTCCTCGATGTGATAGAAAGTGGTGTGCAACGTCTTCTGCATTCAATTAGTCTCTAACGTAGTCTGTCGGCATCACGCACTTTTTCCTCATCTTTCTTGATGGCACGCTGTGCCACAATCATCAGCACCACTGCCACTATAGGGCACCAGGTGCCCACGCCATAGTGCATGTTAATGTCGATGCACGCCATCGGCCCAGTCACCCTCATAATGTATGTGTCTACAGCCCAGATAAAGATGAGAAAGATGTCAACCACACCCATTAGGAAGGCGACGGCAACTAACCGCATTTGCATTATTCGGTTTTTAAATAGGAACATTGCCACCAGTGAAAGCGCTGCCGACAGCACGGTCAGTGTCGTCAGTGGCCACACCTTTATATAGTCTTTCTGTCCCATGGTAACCGCCTCATTGTTCAGAATGTCGTTCATCAGGTTGGGGTTTTCCTTGGCTATCAGGTTTAGTTCGCCATAAACCGGTATGCCTAATGGGGATTTGGCAGTGAATGTGGCGAGTGGGAACATGAACTCCATGACCATTGCGCACACAGCCAATAGTAAAAATAGCGTTTGTTTTCTCTGTATCATCTTTTTTGAATGTGTTAATGCGTGAATGTGTTAATTCGTAAAATTGAGAATTGAGAATTGGCTACCGCACAACATATCAACTTTCAATTTTCAATTCTCAATTTTCAATTCTCAATTCTCAATTCTCACTTCCATTATGTCTCTATAATGGCGTTGGTGCCATTTGCCCAGCACCTTGCCTTCCTTGAGGAGGATAAATCCGGGGTTGGAACGCAGCATCGTCTCGATGGCAGTCACGTCGGCAAAGTAGAATTCCAATTCGTCCAGCTTGTTGGCGTATAGGAAGTTCTCTGCCTCTTCGGGCAGGGCCGAGGTGAGCAGCACCATCTGTATGCCGTTCTCCTTAGCAAAGTCCAGTGTTCTTTGAATGGCGTGGATGCCCTGCTCCGTCACCTTGTCGAGGTGGTGTATTGTGGCAATCAGCACATAGTCTGTCGACCCGATAAACTCCTGCGCATGGTCGTTCATATCCATGTCTAGCATCGAGAAACCGTCGGCCTTTATCTCGTGGGGGTCTTCCACACGGCTGCTTTCCCACTCCCACTGCTCTTCCCATGTCGGGTCGTCCATCTTTTTCACCAGCTCCTCCGACGAGAACTCCTCGACCTCGCCGGTGGTCTTGTTGCGGTAGGTCACATAGCTCTTCACCTGAAGGCTCTCGTCGAGGTCCACCATCTGGTTGCCCACCTTCCATGGACGGAAGTCTATGCAGGGCTCGTTGTTGATATTGTAAAAGCCGAAAATGACCATCAGCAGTATCGAGAATGCCGTTACCAGCACGTCGCGTTCGAAGCGGCGACGGCGGCGCAGGTTGCGCGTGAGGAATATCCACACCGTAGGCACATCCAGTGCTATGTTCTTCCAGAAAGTCTGCCAGTTGGTCAGCTTCACCGCGTCGCCAAAGCAACCGCAGTCGGTCACCTCGTTGGTGATGGCATCAAAAAGGGTTGTTACCGTAAAGAATGCCATCATCAGCACCAGCAGCCATGCACTCAGTCGGCGGAATGCTCCGAATATGAGCATCATGCCTACCGTGAATTCCAGCACTATCAGCGTCATCGCCATCACCGTGGCCATCGGCACCAGCCATTCGAAGCTCAGGCTGCCAAACTGCCATGTGGTGAGATACTCGGTAATCTTATATGACGTGCCCAGCGGGTCCACACCTTTCACAAATCCAGAAAAGAGGAACACGGCCCCTACCAACAGCCGGGCCACGACGTTCAGTGTCCAATTAAGTTTGTTGTCTTTTATTTCCATGTTGTATTGTTGATTCGTTGATGTGTTGATACGTTGATATGTTGATACGTTGATATGATGTGCGGCAGCCAATTCTCAATTCTCAATTTTCAATTTTCAATTTTCCCTCGCCCTCCGTCCTTATCAGGCAGAACAGCGAGTAGTTGATGATGTCCATATAGCCTCCTTCCACGCCTTCGGACACCAGCGTCTTGCCATGATTGTCCTCTATCTGCTTGATGCGCCATATCTTCATCAGTATCAAGTCCACCATCGAGCTGACGCGCATCAGCCGCCAGGCCTCGTCGTAGTCGTGGTTCTTGTCGAACATCAGCGTGGCGGCACGGCCTATATGCTTGTCGTATAGCTCCATTGCCTGTTGGAGCGGCAGGTCCAACGCCCCGTCGGGTCCCAGCTCCTGCTGTATCAGTGCCATCACGGCGTAGTTGACTATGGCCATCAGTTCGGGTCGGATGCCGTCGCCCACACGGTTCTCGCCACTCTCCTCTATGCTTCTGATGCGGTTGGCCTTGATGAAGATTTGGTCGGTCAACGACGGCATCCTCAGCACCCGCCACGACGTGCCGTAGTCGCGTGCCTTCTTCTCAAATATCTCCCTGCAAAGGGCTATTTCTGTTTCAAATTCTTTCTTAGTGTCAGGCATATTTTTAATAATATGAGCTACTATAACGCCTTTTTGTTTTTTTTATTGCTGTTGCACAATTAAAAAAGCAAAAATACGTTCTTTATATCCAAACGGCAAAGATACGACTTTTTTCTGACTTATGAATAGTTTGTCTCATTTTTCACCCTTCACCCTCACATGCAGGGGACAGAAAGTAACCTTCGACAGGCCGGCGGTGATGGGCATTCTCAACATAACCCCCGACTCGTTCTACGATGGTGGGCGACATACCACGCCTGAGGCGATACTGGCCCATGCGCGCAACCTGCTTGCCGACGGGGCCGACATCGTCGACATCGGCGCGGTCTCCTCCCGTCCGGGTGCCAGGCTGCTCGAACCCGACGAGGAGGTGGCACGCCTGGTGCCGGTGATAGAGACGCTGCGCAACGAACTCCCACCCGCCACCCTCCTCTCGGTCGACACCTGTTTCAGTCTCCCCGCCGCCAAGGCTGTGGAAGCGGGTGCCGACATGGTCAACGACATCTCTGGCGGGCAGCTCGACCCCCAGATGTTTGCCACCGTGGCCTCGCTCCAGGTCCCCTACATCCTGATGCACATGCGCGGCACCCCCGCCACCATGCAGCAGGCCGAAAACACCCACTATGCCGACCTCGTCCGCGACCTGTCGGACTATTTCGCCGCCCGGCTGGAGCTGCTGCACTCCGCAGGCGTACGCGAGGTCTGCCTCGACCCCGGCTTTGGCTTCGCCAAGACCTTGGAACAGAACCACCAGCTGCTGCACCGCCTGCCCCAGCTGATGGCACGTTTCCCCAACTATCCCTTCCTCATAGCCCTCTCCAACAAGTCGATGATAACCCGCAAGCTGCCACAGCACCTCCCTGCCAACGCCTTCCCCGACGTGCCAGACTCCGAGTGGGGCACCGTAGCGCTCAACACCGTCGCTCTGCTGTCGGGTGCCAGCCTGCTCCGCGTCCACACCCCACGTCCCACCCGCATCGCCATCGAACTGCTGTTTTGAATGTGTTAACGTGTGAATGTGTTAATGTGTTAGTCCTTGGCGCATCAAAGACTCACGAATTTACGAATTAACACATTTACGAATTCAGATTTACGAATTAACACATCAACGAATTCAGATTTACGAATTAACGAATTAACACATTAACGAATTCTTTTTTTTTCAATTTCCCATGTTTCCCTTTCCCGAAATCCGTTTTGTCGACATCCTCGATGTCCTGTTAGTAGCCATCTTGGTCTATGAGCTATACCGCTTAGTCAAAGGCACCAATGCCATCCGCATCTTCTGGGCGGTGGTCGCCATTATCATCTGCTGGCGCCTTTCCGACCTCTTCAACATGCGTTTCTGCTCCCAGATATTTGGCGGCATCATCAATGTCGGCATCATCGCCCTGGTCATAGTCTTCCAGCCCGAAGTGCGCAAGTTCCTCCTCCTCATAGGCACCAAGACCCAGCTCACCGGCGACACCGTTGTCAAGCGGTTCCAGTTTTGGCGGCACGATGTGACGACACGGACGGGCATCAACCTCGACCCCTACATCCAGGCCTGTATGCACATGTCCTCCAGCAAGACGGGTGCCCTGCTCATCTTCCAACGTTCCAACTCGGTAGAAGAGCTCGTGCGTACCGGCGAGGTCATCAATGCACAGGTGTCGGCACCACTGCTCGAAACACTCTTTTTCAAAAACTCACCCCTGCACGACGGTGCCGTCATCGTCAAAGACAATACCGTCCTCGCAGCCCGTTGCATCCTGCCCGTCACCTCGCGCACCGACATCGACCCCAACCTCGGCCTTCGCCACCGCAGTGCCATCGGTGTCACCGAGCAGCTCGACGTGGTCAGCGTCATCGTCTCCGAAGAGACCGGGGCCATCTCCTACGCCCTCGAAGGCGAAATCCACCACAACGTCACCCCAGCCCAGCTCCGCCAGTCGCTCGAAAAACTCCTCGACAACAGCAAGGCCTGAGCCATACCGTTTATGTGTTAATTCGTAAAATTGAGAATTGAGAATTGGCTGCCGCACAACATATCAACTTTCAATTTTCACTTTTCAACTTTCTTGGAGTCGTTATCCGCTCTCTGGTGCGGAGATGAAACGGGAACGTAGTGGAGAAGGATTGGGGAACGTAGGAAGGAGGAGGGAGGCTGGAGGCGGCAAAACGTGGCGGCTCATCAAGAATTGGCAGAGCATGGTTCGAGCAGGGGAGGGCCAAGCCCGACATGGGTCTGAGCGGTACAAAAAATAATTTTATCGAAAAACGATAATTTTTTTGTGACGGATGAAGAAAAATTTGTATTTTTGCAACGTCAAAATAGTGGGATATTATTAAGGTAATATCGTATATAGGAATGAAAAACAATAATATATCGCGTGTGCGAATGCTGTACGGGTTGTTCGGAGGTATCATGTTGATATGTCTCGGACTCTTTGTCAGCCATATTTTTTATGCCGAAGACGCGCCTCTGGTGGGGGAATTGACTGCGTTCAATAGCAAGTATGCCTTCACCGTCACCGACCTTCGCAGCTCGGCCTCGCTCTATGCCATAGAGCGCCCCGTCGAGGGTGTGCCCGAAGGCATCTCGGCCCATGCGCATATAAACCGTTTTGATGTGGACTGCTACACCGACGACGAGCTGATAGGCAACGACCCCCGCCTGCACTGGGCTACGGCTCTGCAATTGTTCGGCATGGTCTCGCTCGTTGCCATTGTGGTGTTGGTGTCGGTGGCTCTCGTCACCTTCTATCGCAGTGCCAAGCGGGGGAGGGTGTTCCCACGCAAGTGCGTCTCGCTCCTCTTGGCCATAGGACTGCTGCTGGTGGTGCTGTCGCTCAGTGTCGACACGCAGACCTTTCTCGAACGTCGTCTGGCCCACGACCTCCTCATCGGGACGCAGTGGGAGCCGCAGGCACGTTATACGATTCATTTCACACGCATCTTTTTCGGGCTTACGATTATCTTCCTTTCGCAGATAATCCGTATCGGCCGCGAGATGCAGGACGAACAGGAGCTGACGGTATGATAGTGGTGAACCTCGACGTGATGATGGCGAAACGCAAGATTTCGCTTACCGAGCTGGCAGAGCGTGTGGACCTCACCCCGGCCAACCTGTCTATACTGAAAACGGGCAAGGCCCGCGCTGTGCGTTTCAGCACCCTCGACCGCATCTGTCGTGCGTTGGACTGCCAGCCAGCCGACCTACTGGAATTTAGAGAGTGAATTGTGATTGGAGATTTGACAAATGGTTTGAAACATTAGTGTATTAATATATCATAAATAAACGTAACAATATATAAACAAACAACAAACAACATGAAAAAACTTTTCACCCTCATCATGCTTCTCGCCCTCGTGGGCAGCATGACCTTTGCCCAGACTAAGCCGGCGAAGGAAAAGAAGACCGACCTCACCGAGAAGGTGCCGGTCGACAAGAAAGTGCGCATTGGCAAGCTTGCCAACGGCATGACCTACTACATCCGTGCCAACAAGAAGCCGGAGAACCGCGTGCAGTTCCGTCTGGTGACCAACGCCGGCTCGGTGCTGGAGGACGACGACCAGCAGGGCCTCGCCCACTTCTGCGAGCACATGGCCTTCAACGGCACCCAGTACTACAAGGGCAACGAGATGATCAGCACCCTGCAGAAGAACGGTATCGAGTTCGGTCGCGGCATCAACGCCTGGACCTCGTTCGACGAGACGGTCTATTACGTTGAGCTGCCCACCGACAATGCCGACCTGGTGGAGATGGGTTTCAAAATCCTCGACGGCTGGGCCAGCAAGCTCCTCTTCGACAACGAGGAGATTGAGCACGAGCGTGGCGTCATCCTCGAAGAGTGGCGTGGCGGCCTCGGCGCCCAGGAGCGTCTCCGCAAGGCCACTTGGCCCATCATGCTCAAGGGCTCGAAGTATGCCGACCGCCTGCCTATCGGTCTGGAGGAGGTCATCCGCACCTTCCAGCGTCCCGTCATCACCCGCTTCTACAACGACTGGTACCGTCCCGACCTGCAGGCCGTGATTATCGTTGGCGATGTGGACGTGAACGCCATGGAAGCCAAGATTCACGAGTATTTCGACGGCCGCAAGGCGGTTGAAAATCCCCGTCCCCGTCCCGAATTTGACATCCCCGGCAATGTGGAACCCCTCGTGGCTATCGCTACCGACAAGGAGGCTACCGGTGCCAGCATGTTGCTCTTTTGGAAACATGCCAAGGCTCCGCAGGGCACTGTTGGTGACTATCGTGCCAGCATGATCCGCAACCTCGTGAGCAACATGCTTGACGAGCGTTACAACGAACTTGCCGAGAAGGCCACCGCCCCCTTCCTCTATGCAGGTGGCGGCTATGGCGCGTTCCTGGGCCGCAGCTGCGACGCCTTCATGGGCAACTGCGCTCCTAAGGAGAATCGTATCGAGGAGGCCACTGAGGCCGTTCTGGCCGAAATATTCCGTGCCGAGCAGCACGGCTTCACCAAGGGCGAGTTTGAGCGTGCCAAAGAGTCGATGCTCGAATTCTACCGCAAGAGCGCCAAGGAGGCCAACAAGACCAACAGCAACAACTTTGCTCAGGAATACACCAACAACTACCTCGAAGGTGAAGTCATCCCCGGCATTATGAAGGAGTATGCCTATGCCAAGGAGTTCCTCGCTGAGGAAGGCGGCAATGCCATCACCCTCGACGAGTGCAACCGCCTCATCAACGAGTGGGTGACCGACGAGAACTTTGTCTACTACCTTACCGCCCCCAAGCAGGATGGCTATAAGGTGCCCAGTGAGAGCGAAATCCTTGCCATCTACAACCGCGCCCGCAAGGCCAAATACGACGCTTGGGTCGACAACTTCAAGGACGAGCCCCTCTTTGCCAAAGAGCTGCCCGCCGTCACCCCCAAAGTCACCAAGACCAACACCGTGCTCGACTACAAAGAGTACACCTGCCCCAACGGCGTGAAATTCATCGTCAAGAAGACCACGCTGAAAGACGACGAGATTCAGATGAACTCCTATGCATGGGGCGGCACCTCGCTCTATAGCGATGCCGAATTCTTCAACGCCTCCACGGCTGCCAGCTTTATCGACGATGCCGGTATTGCCCAGTTCAGCAGCACCCAGCTCACCAAGAAATTGAAAGGCAAGAACGTCTCCATCAGCCCCAACATCAGCAGCCAGACTCAGGGCTTCAGCGGCTACTGCGTGCCTAAGGACCTCGAGACCATGCTCCAGCTCCTCACCCTCTACTATGAGGCTCCCCGCAAAGATAAGGAGTCGTTCGACAAGAACATTGACCAGATGCGCAACCAGTACAAGTTCATCGGCGAGAACCCCCAGTATGTCTTCATCAAGAAGTACATTGAGATGTCGCGTCCCGGTGACCCCCGCGCCATCATCATCCCCACAGAGGAGCAGATGAACAGCCTCAACCTCGACCTCATGTACAAAATCTTCCGCGAGCGTTTCAGCAATGCCGCTCACCAGACCTTCTTCTTCGTGGGTAACATCGAGGATGCCGACATCGACCTTATCGCCAAGTACCTCGGCAACCTGCCTACCACCAAGGCCAAGCCCGAAAGCTGGAAGAAACTGAAGGACTACACCTTCAAGGGCACCCCGCGCGCCACAGCCTACAAGGGCACCGACAATCAGGGCATCATGCTCATGACCGGCACCACCAAGGGCTACAAGCACAGCGTCAAGAATGCCGAAATCATCGACCAGCTGAGTGCCTGCATGGAGATTACCGCCCTCGAAATCATCCGCGAGAAGATGGGCGGCACCTACAGCCCCAGTGTCAACGTCTCCTACAGCCGCCTGCCCGAGCAGGAGGTTGACTGGACCTTCTACATCAACTGCAACCCCGACAGCACCCAGCTCATTGAGAATGCCGCCATGGAAATCCTCAACAAGTACATCAAAGAAGGCCCCGATGCCGAGACCCTCGCCAAGGTGCAGGAGCAGCAGATTATCAACCGCCAGAACAGCAAGCAGAACAACAGCTTCTGGATGAACCAGATAATGGGCAGCTACCGCTTCAACGAGAGCCGCGACTATGTGGTCGACGGCTACGAGGCCATCGTCAAGTCTGTCACCGCCAAGGAAATTCAGGCTGCTGCCAAGAAGTTCATCGACCTCAAGCACTACCTCGTCGTCTTCCTCAAACCTGAGGCGACCGAATAGTAGGCCATTCAGTCGAAAAAGAAAGGGTTGCGACCACAGCGTTGCAACCCTTTCTTTTCTTACCCCTGCCACCCCCTACATGGTCTACGTCAACCGACTCTGTGCCACCCAGCCCAGCGGGCAGACAGAGCTGTTCTATTTCTCCACTGACGTGTGTGTAGGTGGCATCACCGACACATTAGGGGCTGAGTCGGCACACCACTCGCGCGACGATGTGCCCCTTCACACCGCCTATGCCTACTCCTACACCCAGCAGCTTGTCCCTGCCGCCGAGCTGCATGGTGCTGGCGAAATAACGAGCATCAACTTCCTGTACACAGACACCCGTCCGCTGTCGGGCAAGCAAAACTGCACCATATATTGGGGGCATACCACCAACAGCTACTACTCGTCGATGGCGGACTATGTGCCTCCTGCCCTGATGCAAGCTGTCTATGTTGGTAGTATTGGCTGTGCGCGAGGTTGGAACCGTATCTATTTCGACACCCCCTTCGCCTACAACGGCACCGACAACTTGGTAGTGGCCATCGACGACAATAGCGGGATGCAGACCAACAGAAGCTATATCTTCGATGCCGTCCGCACCGACACACTCATGACGCTATCATTCTATAGCACCATCTGTGGCGCGGTTACGAAGGTGCTGAAATTTTGATTAGTCGGCGTAGATTTCGTGGAGCTCCACTTCGTAGATGACGGGGGTGTAGGGTGGGATGCCGTTGGCCCCGGTGACTAGCTGGTAGGGGAAGTAGAAGCGGTAGAGGCTGCCGGCGTTCATCTTCTGCATGCCGTCAAGCAGGCCTTCGAACATGGGCAGGCCGAGCACATGGACGATGGGTTCGCGCACACCGTAGGTCTGTTCTATGACTTTGCCGGTGAGCATCTCGACTCCCTTGAAGTCGAAGCGTATGCGCTGGCCCTCTTTTGCCGTGGGGCCGTTGCCTTTGCGTAGCACCTCGTAGCAGTAGCCTTTGTCGGCCTGTTTGATGTCGGGGTTGCTGGCGATGAGACGGGTCAGGTATTGCTGTTGCAGGCTGTCGGCCTGTTGGCTGGATGACTTGGCTTGGTCGATGCTGCGTTTTTGGGCAAGGAATGCGATGTAGTCGCAGGCGGCATGGTAGGTCTGGTCGTCGATAGGCTGTTTGCCGCCACGGAGGGTGTTTTCGAAGGCTTGGCGGACGACGGTTTGGTCAAATTGGTAGAATCCGCTCTGGGCGGTCTGTGCCAGGCTCATGCCCATAGCCCAGCTAAGGGTGTCGCACTCGTTGTGTAGGGTTACTTTTTCGGGATTGGAGCCGCAACTGGCAAGTAGCAGGGCGGCGGCAATAGGTAAGAGATGGAGATGTTTCATTTTAATTGAAAGTTGAAAATTGAAAAAATTGAATGTGTGAATGTGTTAGTCCTTGGTGCATCAAAGACTCACGAATTTACGAATTAACACATTAACGAATTCGACAAGTTTTAGTTTTTACTTTCGCTCTAATATAACAAATGACTGATTTTTGCCAAACTGTCTCAATGTCGTTTAATTCTCCACTTCGTTTTACTCCGTTA
>CAZTVH010000026.1:0-13808 GCA_964616965.1 uncultured Bacteroidaceae bacterium
TTCGAGGGTAGACATGACGCTGTCGAGGTTCTTTTGGTCGAGGGTGCCAAAGCCTCAGTTTTTCATGAAAGCCTTTGTTCCATCCTGTTGTGTGTTATTTCCGCAACTGCTTATAATAGACAGGTGAAGTACACTGGCAGGCAGGTGGTCTGTCCGTTTTGTTGGTAGTCTTTGGTGTATAGTAGGTAGCGGTTGCCGATTCGGCTGGAGTATTTTTCGCAGAACAAGTCCAACGATTTGTGGGTACGATACCCAGATGATTTCACCTCAATGGGTACAATCTTGCTACCACGCGACAATAGAAAGTCAATTTCATAATTGTGGTTGCTGTTCTTGTCAGGGAATGTGTAGTAGTACAATGCGTCACCTTTTGCAGCAAGCATTTGTGCCACAAGATTCTCATAGATATATCCTAGATTGGTGTTTAATTTGTCGTCGAGCAACTTGCTATATATGACATTTTCGGTATATGCTTTATCCATGAAGGCCAATGTAACAAACAGCCCTGTGTCAGCAAGAAACATCTTATAGCGTTTGAAGTCGCTGAAAAATCCCAGTCCGACATTCGGATCAGTAGTGTGATATGCAAGACGGATAGCCATGCTGTCTTCCATGTCAGCCACCAATTCGGCTACACGTTCTGCATTTTGGTTGGTGATGACACTACTAATCTGATACCGTGAGGCATTGTTGTTTAATTGGGATGGTATAGCACGGAATAGTTTGGAGGCGCGTCCCGTCCCGTCAATGTGGTGAAAGTCGGTATCATAGAGTTCAAGGATTCTTCGTTTGACATTATCAACAGGCAAAAAGTTGTTTTCTTCAATATATGTTGCCACTGCCTGCGGCATTCCACCGACGAGCATATAGAGTCTTAGGTCCCGCATCATTTTTCGGTGAGTCTGTCCCAATGGCAGTTTCTTCTCCCAAAACTTCCGTAGAAATTCCAATCCAGCGTCATAACCTATAGCCCATAGGAATTCCTCGAAATCCATCGGGTGCATCACTAAGGTGGTCTCTTCACTTGGAATCACGATGTTTTGGATATTCCGCTTGATGGATAGGAGTGAGCCGGTCTCAATATAGTCGTATCTTCCATCTTTCACTAGATACTTGATAGCCTGTCGTGCCAGTGGTTGTAGCTGCACTTCGTCAAACACTATCACCGACTTTCTCTTATGTAACGTGACACCAGTTTCAGTTTGAAGACGCAGAAAAAAATAGTCCAAGTCGCTGATATCGTCAAAAAGATTATTGATAGTACGTTTGGTGTTGGCAAAGTCTAGCAATATATAGGTTTCATATTCTTGTTTGGCGAACGCTTCCACTAGGGTTGATTTACCGACACGTCGGGCTCCTTTTATCAGCAAGGCTGTCTTGCCATTGGATTCTTGTTTCCAATGGAGCATGTCGTTATATAATTTACGCTTGAAAATCATATTAGTAAATGTTCTTTTCGATTTGCAAAGATACAAATATTTTTATAATCTGCAAAATTTTTTCATGCAGATGTGCGTAAATTCGCAAAATTTTTTTGTGTAAATAAGCGTAAATATGCAAAATCTTTACGCTATTTGTTGACAATTTCCACGCGGCTGCGGCCTTCACCGTGGCGGGTGACGCGAATCTGTGTGCTGATGCGTTCGTTGAGTTCTTCGCGGTGGGAGATGATGCCCACGCGGCGGTTGCTCTGTCCGGCAATGTCTTGTAGCTTTTCGAGGGTAGACATGACGCTGTCGAGGTTCTTTTGGTCGAGGGTGCCAAAGCCTTCGTCGATGAAGAGGATGTTGACGTTGAGGTCGGGACGGTTGAGCGAGGAGAGGGCGAGTGACAGGGCGAGCGACACCATGAAACGTTCACCACCTGACAGTACGGTGACGCTGCGCACCTCGTCTTTGTTGTAGCGGTCGAGCAATAGGATGGAGAGTTTCTCGTTCTCCTCGTTGCAGGTGAGTGTGTAGCGGTCGGTGATTTGCTCTAGATAGACGTTGGCGTTGTTGAGGAGAGGACGCAAGATGTAGGTCTGTACCAGCGTACGGAAACGGGTTCCGCCGAAGTAGCGGTTCAGTTTGTCCCAACGGGCAAAGGTTTGCTGGCTCTCTTCCATCGCCAGTTTGGCAGAGTCGAGCCGCTCCTGATTATTGGTGTTGGCTTCGAGTTGCTTTTTGGCAGCGACTATTGTGGCGTTTTCTTGCTCTTTCTGATCGAGAAGTTGTGCTTTCTGTTCCCTAAGGAGTTCGATGTCGGGGATGGCATCGGTGGCCTTCAGCCCCATCTTTTCGCGTGTCTCGGCAATGCTTTTGTTGGCCTCAGCCAGCGCGTCGGAGGCAGAGCGGAGCGTCTCGTTGGTTTGCTGGACAAATTGTTGTGCGGTGGGTAGCAGAGGGGCTTGACGGATGAGGTTGTCGAGTTCTTGCTCGGTGCGGTGTGTGCGTTGGTACCAGTCGTCAAGCATGGAACGGCATTGGCTGATGGTGTCGTCGAGCATGTTGAGACGGCTGTGTGTGGCGGTGATGGATGATGACAGGCTGTTCCATTCCGCAGAGATGTTGGCAGAGGGATGTTGTTGTGCCTGATAGGTGAGGTTCCACTGAGGGTGGTCGGTGAGCAGGGCTTGACGGATGTTGTCAATCTGGTTGTAGTGGTCGCGACTTTTCTCCAGACGTTGGGCAAAAGTGTCGTGTTCGCTCTTCCGTTGCCTGTATTCGTCGGCTGCTGCCTTAAGGTCGGGTGCTATGGTGTGTATTTGGTGCTGCCAATCGGGATAGAAGGGAACCAGCCGTTCCGACAGAGTGGTGGTGAGCTGCTCCAACTCCTTTCTCTCAGTGGCAATTTGCTCGTTGAGGGTGCTGATGGTTTTGGTATTGGTGTCGAGCGCATAGGAGGCATTGGAAAGCTCCTTTTGAGCGGTTTGGAGTGCGGTATCCAGTGGCTTCTTTTCTTCCAGCAATTGTTGCCATTGGCGTTGGTATTCTTCAACCTGTTTGCGTTTCTGTTCGTAGGCAGAGGTGTGTTGTTCTATTTCTTGTAGGATTGCGCGTGCCTGTTCGGCAAAGGTGGAGTCATAGACAATGCCTTCCGTTTCGAGTACTTTACGAAGAGCTTTCTCGGCTTTCTGTATGTCGCGTTGCTGGGTGGCAATCGCATCTTCTCGTGCCTTTATCTGCCCGGCGAGGTTGTTGTGTTCCTTTTGAACCTCATTCAGTTTCTCTTGTGCTTGCTTGTAGTCGAGGGAGCGTTGCTGCTGTTCCTTCTTCAAAGGGGCAAGTATTTGTTCGAGTTCTTCTTCTATGGGCAGTTGTGTGATTGGCTGACCGCATAGGGGGCAGGTATCGGCATGAATCTCTATCAGCCGTGCGCGGAGGCTCTGCATAGAGTCGTCAACACTGCTGCTCATTATGGTGTAGCGTTGGAGCGACTCCTCGTAACGCTGTTTGGCGTTGTCGGCGTTCCGCTTGGCAAGGGTACATTTCTCCTCAAGCGCTTTGTGTTGTTGTTGGACATGGGCAATCTCTTTTGTGGCAGAGGCTATTGCCTGATGTTGGTCGGTCAGCAGTCGGTGTTGGTCTAGCCATTGTTCGAAGTGTTTCTTTCGTTCGGCGAGGTGGGCCAGCTGTTGGTTGATATCGTCTGGGTGCAGGGCATCGCGTTGTTGCTGTATTTGCAATATGGATTCCTCCTTGGCGGAAACGGCCTTTTGGGCATCAGTATAGCCTGTGGAGGCTTGCGCCTGCCGTGCCTTCAATTGGGCAGTGGCACCTTGTGCTTTGGCTAGCTCGTCAGCCAACTGACAGCATTTCTTCTCACGAGTGGCATAGTTAGAAAGGTATGCGGTGGTTTCTTCGGCTTGTAGGTAGAGGTTTTCGCGGTCGGAACGCGCTTGTAGCCACAAGGCCTGTTGCTCCAGTTGGTTCGTCCCAAGTTCCAGCTGCTCTTTGCGCCAGTTGAGGTCGGAAGAGAGGATGCCGAAAGTCTCGTGAAAGGCCTTTAGTTGCGATTGTGTGGTGGCATGTTCTTGAAGGGTCTTTCGCAACAGCTGCAGCCTTTGGCGTTCCTGTTCGGTGGCGAGCCAATCGGTTGTCAGTTGCCGATAGTGTTGGTATTCTTGTCCAGCTTGTATGGCCTGGGTGTCGGTTAGACGTTGTTGGGCGGCTACCGCTTTCTTCTCGTTGTCGATAATATGTGTCACTTGTTCAATCGTGCTTTCGACAAGCGTTATCTGTTGCTGTAGTTTGTCAACGGCAAGGCTGCCCATCTCGACTTGGTGTGTGAGTTCGCTGACGGTCTCGGATGGCAAAATGTGTGATGCCTCTGTTTGATAGGTGTTTTCGGCAATCTTTTTGTTCTCGTTGGCGCGGTCGAATAGGTTCTTGACGGCCATGCCGTAGGTGGAGAATATTTCGGTGTTGGTCAGTTGTTCTAATATCTCCTCACGTTCTTTCTTATCGCCACAGAGGAATGCCGCAAACTGCCCCTGTGCCAACATTGCCATTCGGTTGAATTGCTCGAATGAAATTCCTACGGCTCGGAGTATCTGATTGTCGGCAGTGTTGACTTTCTCCCAGTCGTTATCACCAATCTTTACAGACCATTTTGTGGCACGATAGGAGCCATTACGAGTGTAGCCTAGTTCGAGTTTGGCCCGGTAGTCGATACCGTCGTTGCCTTCAAATACCACTTCGCTGTAGCATTCGTCCTTAGACGAGATGCCCAGTCGGGTATATTGGCTGATGTTGTTGATGCTGATGGTCTCGCCTTGGTGGTTTTCGAAACTATTTTCTTTTGGGTTTGCTACGCCTGCAATACGAGGGGTGGTCTTGTACAGTGCCATAGCAATGCCGTCGAGCAGCACGGTCTTGCCCACTCCAGTGTCGCCCGAAATGAGGAAGATGCTTGCAGGAGTACCTGTTGAAGGACTGACGAGGTCGTGTTCAAAATCGATGTCGGCCCGCTCAATGGAGGCGATGTTGCGCAGATGGAGCTCCTTGATTTTCATTTCTTCTCCCTCCTTTCTTCTTGTATACGGTGATATTCTGTCTCGACTTCTTCAAAGGCACTGCGCAATTCGTCGAGAGATAGACCGCCGTAATGGTCAATAGTTTGTTCGATAAATTGCATTGGGTCGGTCATTTGCTGTATGTCTGCCACTTCGAAGATGAGTTTTTGAGCCTGCTCCTTCTTTTCGGGTACGTTGGTCCAAAGTATCTTGGGGTTGTAACGTATCTCGTTGTTGTAGGGTTCCAGCAGGTCGTATATCTGTTGGTTGAAATCGGACGACAGGTCGGTGTCATAATTCATCTTGAAACGGATATATCCCCGTCCGCCTTCTTCGGCAAAGTCCTTTAGGACAGCCAGTGCATCCTCTTGGCTATGGGCAGAATGGTCGGCAGGCAGTTCGTAGAAATGGCGCAGTTCGTCAATCCGCAGTCGGATGAGGGTTATGTCGCCCCCATGTTGGTCGATTTCTACGAGGCTGACCGTGTGGGGATATTTCTCGTCGCAGCTGACGTGTAGCGCACTGCCCGAATAGCGTATCACTCCAGCCGGATAGTGGCTCACTTCCTCATGCTCGTCATCAAGGTGGAGGATTGTTTGGGGACGGTGTATATGTCCCAAGGCAAGATAGTCGTATCCGCTGCCCATATCGGCAGGGTCGAGGGCTTGGATGTGTCCGATGTCGAAATTGTGTCCAGTGTAGTCCATGCCTGCAACAGCCGCATGCCCCATCATCACTACGGGAAGGTTCTCGTGGTTTTCTTTCCCCACATAGTCCAGCAGTGCTTGTATCGTCTCCCGTTTCGAGCCAATCATGTAGGGCAAGGCAATGATAAAGCCTTTCCCCTCAAGACGGACAAGATAGTCCTCTTGCCATCCGTCGGGTTGGGAAGTGCAGTCGCTGGCAGGAGGGCGGCCAATCAATGTGACATTGCCGAGTCGCCACACCACGTTGTCTGCCTGTATGCGCGAAGCCGAGTCGTGGTTCCCGGCGGTAATGACAATCCGCATTTCGGGATAATGGTTGTGCAGGTGTACAAAATAGTCGTTGAATGTATGTTTAGTGGCTGCGCTTGGTTGCTGTATGTCGAATATGTCGCCACTAACCAGCAGTGCGTCGGGACTGTATTCCCCACACCAGTGGTCGAGTTGTTCGAAAAAGTGTTGGTGCTCGTCCTCGCGACCATAGTTTTGATACATCACCTGCCCTAGATGCAAGTCGGCAGTATGGATAAATCTCATGGTGGAAAGTTATGAATGTAATAAATATTGTCTGGCTTGGCTAATCATTCCGGGGTGGCAGTCCAGCAGTTCTGCAATGCGAAGGGCCTCTTGTGGCACTTCGTCGCTAGTGTCGGCAATGAGTGAATAGTCTATAAACTGGTTGATGGTCTGAGCCGTCAGCGGCATATCTGCCAGATGCTCCACAAACCCCTTCACCCGGAGCCGTCGGCACTCCACACCCAGCTGGCTGTAGTGTGTGGTTATCATAGTGACGGACTCTCGTTGCTGCATGATAGAGGCAATAGCTTGTACCAAAGCCTTTCCCTCAACGGGATTGGTGGTGCGGGCAGGCTCGTCAATCAACACGAGTAGGTGTGCCTTCTCGCTTCGTTTCATTACGTCGCTGATGCGCGTAATCTCTGCAGCATAGCTGCTGAGGCCGTTCATTTCGTTCTGTTCGTCGCCGATGCAGAACACCACGTCGCCGACAGGTCTCATCCGTGCATGGGTGGCAGGAACGGGAAATCCAAACTGATACATCAGTTGTGCCACTCCGATGCTTTTCAGCAATACTGTTTTGCCAGCCATGTTGGCTCCGGTTACCAGAGTCACACCTTTGGTCAGCTCGATGTCGACTGGCTGGTAACGTAGCCCCACTGATTCGTTGTGCTGTTTGAGTCGTGGGTTGAATAAACCGCGAAGCAAAGGCTGTGCATCGTTGTCGGCGTCCAAGCTATCGGGCTTTTGTAGTCCCCATTGTTGGGCCAACGTGGCACGGGCTAATGTGAAGTCGATATAGGCCATCTGTTCCAAAGCTTTCGTCAGCTTGTCGGCATAAGGGTGCAGTTGGTCGCATAGACGGACGATTACTTGTTGCTGTATGTCGTTCTGCTCGGCCAATAGCGTGCCCATCAGCTGGTCATCGGCCTGCTTCATTTGCCGACGGAGGGGTGCCAGTCGATTGTCGTAGCTGTCGTAGATATAGAAATTGGGTATTCCAGTATTGTCGGGATCGAGCAGTTGGAATACATCGGTCAAATCAGGTAGGTCGAAGAGGTCATCGGCTTGTAGGTCGGAAAGTGCCTTACTGCTGTGGCGGCAGAGGAAGGCAAGGTTCTTTATCTCGAATAGCTCCACCTCGTCGAGAATAAAGTGGGAACGCAAGTTATTCAAGGTGGTTCGCAAGTCGTGTAGCTGCATCAGTTGGTGCCGTAACACGGTAATGGGTTGGGCGAATGTGGCTGATTCGAGACGTTGACGTATCGTAGCCACACTATTCTGTTCGTGTTCTAGTTCCTGTGGCGAGGTGAGTAGTGGTTGCTCGAGCATTCTCCGCCGTCCTGCCGAGGACATCAGTTCGATGTTTTCAGTCACATAGGCCAGTCCCGGCACTTCCTTTATCTTATCTTGTACTGTCATCATGGCATGATATTCCTTTTTACGTTGCAAATTTACACAATTGTTTTCAATTATTGCTGTAATGAATGAAAATAATTTGCAATATCCCTGCCCAATAAGGTGTTGCAGGAAAAGAAAAGAGGGTGCCTCTGATGTGAGACACCCTCTCTTATATCAGTATCATTGATTAATACTCGTGAACTAGTCGGACGGAGCAACCAGTCGAGTAGGTTACGTTGTTCCGCATGGCATTGGCGTTAGGAGCAATGTGGAATGTGTAGCCGGTGGTGCCATTAACGTGGCTGGTGGTCCAATAGTTACCAATGGTTCCCACATTAGAGGTGCTGCTGCTGGTACGCTGGCCGGCGGCAGGCAGGAACACGGCTCCTGCAGCCTCCATCAGTACCCAGTTGGCGGCATTGTACACATTCGAAGTGTAGCTGCTGTCGGAGTTGACAAAGGTCAAGCCAGTGGGGCAGGTCCAGTCATCGGGAAGAAGAACGAAACCGGGAGTGTTCTCCACAGTTGCCATACCTCTAAGTTGGGCTGCGTTGGGACGCAGGGTCAGGAGGTAGGTCCACTCGGTGGAAGTGAGGGTGCGCCAAAGTGCAGTCTGGTTACCACCGTTGATGATGGGGTTGTAGAAGCCCCAGTCGGCGTTAGCATAGAATCCGGTCAGGTCGTTGCCGTTCGGGTCTTCGGTGTACTCGGTGTTGTTGGTCGTAGTCTCATAGGGCATGTAACGGCCAGCACCGCCGTCCCAGCCACTGGTGCCGTAGCCGAAGAGGTCAATCCAGTCGGAGCAGTAGGCCTGCATGTAGACGTTGTTGTTGGCAGTACCTGCAACATCATACTGATTGACGGCAAAACGCCAAGTCTTGATACGCGGACGGTACTGTAGGTTGCCTTGTGAGAAGTTGACCTTAGTGGTGGCACTGACGCTGAAGATACCGGGAAGGGTACCCTTGATGCGAGGATGCTCCAATTCGGCGATGCGGTTGTTCAGGCTGTCGAGATAGATATTGTAGGTGTTGCTGAGGCTGTCGATGCGGGCATTCAGGGCTGCCACCTCGGCTGCGAGGGCAGAGTCCATATAAGCTTTGTTGACGGCATCGAGCGGGTCGGTGGGGGTGTAGACGTTTTTAATCTGGCTGTAAGCGTTGTTGTTGATAGCAATAACGTCGTTCAAGCCCTGTGTCTCTGTGGTGATAAAGCCGAGGTCGTTGTTAAACTGGCTGAGGTTGGTGGGGCGGTTCAGCACGCTATCCCACTCGATAGTGGTGGGCAGCACAACCGAATTGCCATTGACAAAGAGGGTGTCGCCACTGACAGAGAGGGTGAGGTTCAAGTCGTTGATGAATTGGCTGAGGTTGGTGGGACGGTTCAGCACGCTGTCCCATTCGATGGTGGTAGCGCCACTGATAGGAGGCAGGATAACATAGTTGTTGCCTCCGACGAACAGGGTGTCACCGCTGACAGAAAGGTTCAGGTCGTTGATGAACTGGCTGAGGCGGGTGGGATGGTTGAGCACGCTGTCCCACTCAATGGTGCCACGGCAGTTGCTAGGAAGAACCACATAGTTGCCGCCGAAGAATAGCGTGTCGCCACTGACGGTGAGGGCGAGGTTCAGGTCGTTGATAAACTGGCTTAGACGAGTGGGCGCGTTGCGCAGGCTGTCATACAGGTACCCCCAGCGGTTAAACTGCGGGTCTTGCTCATTGTATGACCAGTCGTCGCTCATTCTATCGGCAATGCTTGCCCGGTTGGCATAAATGGCATAAGGCACGGCCAGTATCTTCTGTGTGGTGGAAAGCGTGTAGTTGTTGCCACCGGCAAGGTCGACGTCGCTCTTGATAAAATAAGGTCCGTTAGCCCAGTTGATGTTGGTAAATGCAGTAGAGTTGTCGCCCACGATAAGGGTGAAGAGACCGTTGGCGTTGGTATTGGCGACTTCTTCCTGCTGATAGATGACGGTGCCCGTAGCAGAGCCCTGGAGGATGCTGATGCGCACACCTACATTGCGATTGGTTATTAGCTGTCCCGCAGCATTGCGGGCAACAGCCTGATAATTGAAACCTTTGGGTGTCTGTGCATAGAGTGTTGCAAAGGTGACGATTGCTAAAAGTGTAATTAGTACTTTCTTCATGACTATTTGGCCTTAATAATTTTATAAATATTCTTTTTTGTCTGATCGGGGGTTGCCACATGGAGCATATAGGTTCCGGCAGCCAAATGTTGGAGGTCGATAGTTTGTTGGCCTCCGTTATAGTTGCCTCGCGACAGGGTTTGCCCATTGGCGTTGTAAAGTGTGTATGACAGCTGCATGGGTTGGTCGCACTCTAGTATGATGTAGTCGGCTGTGGGGTTGGGATAAATGGCCACACCCACAGTGAGCGCGTCAATGCCCTGATACTGCGCGTCGCGGGCAGTGAGGGGCTGTTGCACACCTTCGGAGAAGGACTCGGTGATGTTGACCACTGTGACGGCTGGGGCATATGCAGTTTTCACCGCTATCTCGCCCCCGCTGAAACTCAGCGAGCCTGTCGCACCGATCACGTCGCCGCCAAAGCTGGTGATGGCTTGTTGGGCCCGCAGGCCGCCACCCCAGCACAGCAGTGCTAGAAGCACAATGGCTGAAATTCGGGTTTGTGTTTTCTTGTGCATATTATCATTATTTTTACTATTCATTATTATAGTCGGCATTGCCGTCAGTGTTGCGGATACCCACATTCATCACCTCGATTTCTACGCGACGGTTGTGGAAACGGCCCTCGGTAGTAGAGTTGGTGTCGATGGGGTACTTCTCGCCAAAGCCTTCGGGCACCATGCGGTCTGTGGAGATACCCTTCGACTGGAGGTAGCGTATGACCGATTTAGAACGGTTGAGCGACAAGGTCTGATTGTACTCATCGGAACCCAGGCTGTCGGTATGGCCGATAATCTTAATGCGCATTTCGGGGAAGGCATTCATCATCATGGCAACCTCGTCAAGGTGCGGGTATGACTCGCTGCGCAGACGATAGGAGTCGAAGTCGAAGTTGATATTGAACAGGCAAATACGCTTGTCGCTAATGTCTACGCCAAGCTTAATAAAGGCATACATCTCGCCAAACGAGTAGCAGTCCTTGCGGACATATTCCAAACTGTCGTTTTTGTTTGAATTGGGCTTGATGATGTACACGGTATCGGTCTGTGTGTTGATAATCGTATCATTCTGTTCCACATACACCGTGTCTTGCACATACACCGTGTCGATAGTCTGTGGCCCGCGAGGACGGGTATTCTTATTCTTCCAGCTGTCGTCGAGCGGGAGGGCAATGCGCAAAGCCACCTCTATGCCGCGGTTCTTACGGGTCTCTTGATAGAGTTCGGCACCGGGAATCAGGTGGTTCAAAATGATGGAACGGTCGCTGTTGGCAACGGTCGGATTGTTCAAAATCTCACGTTGCGAGAAATTGTTGCGCAGTCCGAAGTTATAGCCGGCCTCTAACGACAATAGTACAGGTATACCGTTGGTGGGAATCAAGAAGTCGATACCGCCTCCCAAAAGCACGCTTGCGTCATATGGGTTGATGTCGGCATCGGTAATAGTCGTGCTGCAACCTTCGGGATAGTCTTCCTGGTCAATATAGTACACCTTGCCACCGTAAGCCATATTGAACTGGGGGGCGACCATCAGGTAGGGCGACACATAGCTGTCGCGCAAACGGATGTTGTAAGTGATAGGCAGTCTCAGGTCAAGGTAGTGCGCCTTCAGGCGATAGCGTACATCTTTCCATTCCAAGCTGTCGGCACGTCCGACGAATGACACCTCTGGACGAATGGCGAGGTTCGACTTGCCCAGATGGAAGTGGCCGAACAGGCCCACCATGCCTTGGGGCTGGAGGAAGTGCTTGTAAATGTCGATAGGGTCATGGGAATAGACCATGTCAGACAGGTTGAGACCTCCGCGCAAACCAATGAGATTGCGGGGGAAGGATATCAGGCTCTCGTATGCGGTGTCGGCATTGTCCTTTGTAGCGGGTTCTTGGGCAAGAGCCATGTTGGTCGTCAAGACCATCAAAATGATAAGAAGAAATACGTTACGTTTCATAAGGCTACTTGTCTAAGGATTTGAAATATTTATCTGCCAACTTGTCGCCGTCATCCCAGTAGCGGTAGGTGCCCACCTCGGAGATACGGCCCCATTCGTCTTCCTTGTCAATGATATATTCCGCATACTGGAAGTTCTTGAGGCCCATCTTGGTGAGCGTGCCGGAAACGACAGATGCAGTTTTGCTCCATGACGATTTGTCGAGTTGGATGGTCTGAATGCAGTAGATGGTGATGTTGCTGTCCTCGCCAATCACGCGGGCACGCTCGGCATTGCCGATGACATCGTTAATCTGTGCCTCGTCAAGGAAAATGCTGTCGTTCTGACCTTGGGTGTATTGAATCTTTCCACGAAGGCTCTGGCCGGAGAATTCCATAAATAGTTCGACAAAGTCGAGCCGCACATCGTCGGAAGCATACTTACAAATCATGGGGTTTGCCCGAAACTTCCCATTGATGGTAGCCGGATTTACACCTTCGTGGATGACAAATCCGTTCATTGAAAGTTGTTCCTGTATATGCTCAGGAATGACATCGTAAGGAATTTTCCCGTAAGGCTGAGGCAGGACAATCGTGTCGTTACCCTCTTTTAGGCAGCCCGTAAATAGGAAATAGGGCAACACTAAAAGCACCAAAAGGGCTCTTAAATACTTGTTACACATAGCCATAATTAGATTATTTAAATTTGTTTCATATTGCAAATATACTTTTTTTTCTTCGAATAACAATTTTTTAACTAAATTTTTTTTTGAATTTGTGCCTCGCCGATGCCAAGAAACTCCTTTCCCCTCACGCCATTAATGGTTGCTTATTTACAAAGAGGTAAGGAACAAGAGGGGTATTCGGTGTGGAAACAAATGATGAGTGCAGGTTGTGCCGAGGAGTGCAAGGGTGTGTTAGAGGATGGATTGGGTTACGGGAGATGGCATTTCATCACGTCGTAGACGGGACATTGCAGCGCGGCTGAGAGTTGCTGGCAGGCCTCGGCGGAGTTGAGCGTGTAGCCTTGTGGAGAGGTGGGGTTGAGACACACCGCCACCAGCCGCGAGCGTTGCAGCACTAGCAGGGTGCCGCCGCGCCGGGTGTATTCGGCGTATGCCTCTTGGGTGATAAACAGTTTGGTGAAGTCGCGCACTATAAGTACCGTTTCTCGGATGCACGGTTGGGCAGCGAGGTATTTCAGCAGGCGATCGCTCACCGCTCCTGCAGCAAAAAGGGTGCTGCCGTGGCGGAACAGGTCGTCGTCGCCCCTGCCTAGAAGAAAGACTGAAGCAATGCCAAGGTCGTGCACCTCCTGCTCGCTGTCTATGGCCCATAGCCCCGACGGGATGTTGGCGAGTTTGGCACGCAGGTTGCCGTCCACTTCGGGGAGGTTGATGAGGCGGTAGACAAATCGTGTTCGCGAGATGAGTTGCTGCAGGTTGGGCGACACGGCGGCACCGGTGGCCAATATCATCGCGTCGGTAACCGTAGGAGAGGCAAGGCTCAAGCGCGACAGGGCTCCGTCCACCACCGTCAGTTGCACCCCTTGCTGCTTAAATTGCACTATCTGTTTTCGCAGCAAACCTGTAGTGGCGGCCCCCGACAGCAACACTTTGCCGGCACATAGTACACGAGCTGTCACCAATCGCCCTAACGCGGTATGTAGCTCCCCCACACTCAGTATGTCAGATACTAGTCGCCGTTGGGCGTAGTGCCGTTCGGAGGTGATAAACTGCATCCCTTCATACAGGCGTATTTCGGGTTTCGCCGTAGCATACACCGAGTCCACCTGCTCCCCGTCCACCCCTATGGAGGTGACAGCCGTGGAGACATCCAACTCGTCCAGTCGGCCCAACAGATAGTTCAGACAGACCGTCTTGCCGGTGTTCTTCTCAAGCCCTACAATCGACAGGCTCCGATAGTTACGTATGTCTTTGACAAATGGCATTGCGATTGCAAAGATACGTTTTTTTCTTGATATAAGAAGCTGTTTAAATTTGATTGATGAATTTTATTATGGACATGGACGAGCAGATTTTTCGCCTTTCCGATGGAGCAATGGGGTTCCATTGTGACTGAGGAAAGGTGGAAAATATGCCGTTCAGGTTCTTTAAGAA
>CAZTVH010000027.1:0-3084 GCA_964616965.1 uncultured Bacteroidaceae bacterium
GCTGGCTTTCTGTTTCTCCTCAATTTGGGGGATATTTTGAGGATAAAACAAGAAATAACGGATAAAAGTAGAGAAAACCGAACACGGGAACAACTATAATAAATTATTGGTTTACATAGTATTTAAGACAACAAAAACGGCGGTCGAACGACCGCCTTTTTGTACCCGGGGTGGGTATCGAACCCACACGTCCTTGCGGACAGCAGATTTTGAGTCTACCGCGTCTACCATTCCGCCACCCGGGCAGGGTGATTTCCTCTTTCGAAATCGGGTGCAAAAGTACTACTTTTTTTGCACATAGCAAATATTTTTTTTGAAAAGAGACGTTATGTTGAAAAAAAGTTGTATCTTTGCAGCCTCAAAATCAACATAAAATGGGCGAAAAAAATTCTGATAAAGTATTCATTTTTGCAGGTCGTGCAACCGAAAATCTGGCACGCAGAGTAGCAGAAATTTATGGTATTCCTCTGGGAAATTCCACTATTTTTCAGTATGCCGACGGCGAATTCCAACCCTCATATGAGGAGACTATCAGGGGTGGCGTAGTGTTCATCATCCAATCCACCATTCCTCCTGCCGACAACCTTCTGGAGCTGCTCATGATGATTGATGCCGCCCGCCGTGCCTCAGCAGAGAAGATTATTGCGGTGATACCCTACTACGGTTTTGCCCGTCAGGATAGGAAGGACAAGCCGCATGTGCCTATCGCCTCGAAACTGATTGCGGACATGATTCAGGTGGCGGGTGTCGACCGAGTCATCTGCATGGACCTTCATGCCGACCAGATTCAGGGGTTCTTCAACATCCCGGTGGACCATCTGTATGGGTCCTCGCTGTTTATGCCCTACATCCGTGAGAAATTCGACATCGACGAGGTGATGTTTGCAAGTCCCGACATGGGCGGAAGCAAACGTGCCGGCATGTACGCCAAAACGCTGAATAACAGCTTTGTCATCTGCTATAAGCATCGCAATAAGCCCAATGAGATTGGCGAGATGCGCCTGATTGGCGACGTGAAGGACAAGCATGTCATCCTGCTAGACGACATTATTGACACGGGCAGCACTATCTGCAAAGCAGCAGGCATCATCATGGAGAATGGTGCCAAGAGTGTCCGCGCCATGATTACCCACCCCGTGCTCAGTGGCAACGCCATCGAGAAGGTGGAGAACAGCGCGCTGGAGGAGCTTGTGACCACCGATACAATCCCCCTGAAGAAGGAAAGCAGCAAGATTCATGTGCTCAGTTGCGATTGGCTGCTGGCCGAGGCTATACGCCG
This sequence comes from uncultured Bacteroidaceae bacterium, assembly GCA_964616965.1. Classification (GTDB taxonomy): domain Bacteria; phylum Bacteroidota; class Bacteroidia; order Bacteroidales; family P3; genus Colimorpha. The sequence goes on from CAZTVH010000027.1 coordinate 1,280, forward strand.
CGTGGTGTGCTACGAGTCGCTGGACAACCTCTACGAGACTACCATCCACCGCAAAGGTGTAATCCATAGAATGTGACATTATCAAACCAACAAATATTTATTAACTAGGGCAATGCCCGTAAAAAAACACAAAAAATGAGAATAGTATCAATGAGCGGTTCTCTCCGCGAGAACGTAGGGAAAAAGGATGCTAAGGCTCTGCGTCGCGAAGACAAAGTGCCGTGCGTCATTTATGGCAAAGGCGAGCAGTATCTCTTCGCCGTCCCCCAGACCGAGTTTCAGCGCATCCTCTTCAATCCGGCACCTTGTTTTGTCGAGATTGACATCAACGGCACTAAGCACCGTGCCATGCTGAAGGACATCGACTTCCACCCCGTGACCGAAATCGTGTACCACTGCGACTTCTACGAACTGAGCGACGACAAGCCCATCGTCATGTCTATCCCAGTCCACACCACCGGTACTTCGGTCGGCGTGATGAAGGGTGGCAAACTGGCTTACAAGCAGAAGAGACTCAACGTGAAGGCTCTGCCCGCCAACATGCCTAGCGAGATTCTTATTGACATTACCAACCTTGATGTTGCCCAACGTTGCAAGGTGCAGGATATTGCCACCGACAACTACGAAATCCTCAACCCCAAGAGCAGTGAGGTGGTCGTTGTCAACAGCACCCGTGCCGCCGCCACTGGCGCCAACGAGGTTGTCGAAGCCGAATAATCCAAGTATCAACTGAAAGGTAAAAACTAAAAACTAAAAATTGGGTCGGCAACTGCTGCAACCTGTTTTTTAGTTTTTAGTTTTTACTTTTTACTTTTCCCTCTATGCACAAAGCAGGATTCGTCAATATCATCGGCAACCCCAACGTGGGTAAATCGACCCTTATGAACGCCCTAGTAGGCGAAAAGTTGAGCATTATCACCAGCAAGGCGCAGACCACGCGCCATCGCATCATGGGCATTGTCAACGGCGACGACTTTCAAATTGTCTACACCGACACACCAGGCCTAGTCAATCCCCACTATAAATTGCACGAACAGATGATGGGCTTTGTCAAGAGCGCACTCGAAGATGCCGACCTCTTCCTGCTCGTCACCGAAATAGGCGAGACATTCAAAAACCAAGAGGTGCTGGCTAAAATCATACGGTCCAACACCCCCGTCATACTTGTCATCAACAAGATTGACCTCAGCGACCAGCAGACAATCCGCGACAAGATGGCCTACTGGCAAAACCAGATACCCCGTGCCATCATCGTACCCGCTTCCGCTACCGAACGTTTCAACATCGACACCATCTTCGACCATATCATCGAGCAACTGCCCGAAATCCCGCCCTATTTCCCCAAGGATGAGCTTACCGACCGATCCATGCGGTTTTTCGTCAGCGAGATAATACGCGAGAAGCTACTCCTCTATTACCAGAAAGAAATTCCCTACAGCTGCGAGGTGGCTGTGGAAAGCTACGAGGAAAAGGACGGTATTGACAACATCCGTGCCGTCATCTTCGTCGAACGCGAGTCGCAGCGTGCCATCCTCATCGGGCACAAAGGCATGTCCATCAAAAAGGTCGGCATCGAAGCCCGTAAGGACATTGAAGAGTTTACTGGCAAGAAATGCTTCCTCAATCTCTACGTCAAAGTGCTCAAAGACTGGCGCAACAGCGACCGTGCCCTACGCCAGTTTGGCTACGAGTCCGACTGACCTTGAGCTCACATTTATCGCCATCTAATAAAAACCCCGCAAGACGTTGCCGACTTGCGGGGGAAAAAATTATGAAAAACGACAATTAAAACGGATGTGAAAGCA
>CAZTVH010000027.1:3120-13806 GCA_964616965.1 uncultured Bacteroidaceae bacterium
TTTTCCTAGTAATAACGGATGTCCCTCTCTACAATGTAGGTGGGGACTTTTTTATCGTTGTCGAGGACATACTCGTAGCGCGTCACCCAATTGCCTTCCTCGTCATAACGATATTCATACAGCGTAATCGTCAGTTCAGGCTCGTTCGGGTCCTCATAATAGTCATACAGCGTGGAACTGACAGGCTCGTTATGTTCGTCATACTCATAGCGAATTTCCTGAACCTTCTGCCCTTGGGCATTGAACACTACGGTCTTGAAAATGTTGTCGTTCTCCCCGTAGATATACATCTCACGGCGGAACACGTTGTTGGCATGGTCGTTGTAGCTCAACTGGCTCACACGGCCCTGAGCGTCGTACTTATACAGCACACGGCTCTCTATCTGCCGTTCCTCATCTTCCACATACACCTCTGTGAGAACCAAGTCGGCATCATACAGGTAGTAGGTGCGTCCTATCACGTTCTCCTCAGGGTCGAGGATATGCTCTAGCGTTACCAGCCCAAAGTCGTCGTGCTTGTAGCGCGTGCGGAATATCATGTCCTCCTCGTTGGAGAGATACGACTGGCTGCGGCGCTGCCCTTTCTGATTGTAGACGGTCTTGAGGCGCTCCATAATGCTGCCGCGCCCCGCATCATTCGCACGTCCGTCAGCCTCATACATCACCGACAACACGTCACGCACCTCGCCATGCAGACCGTCGCGCTGGCAGTCCGACAACTGGTCGGGCATACGTTGGTCGACCTTCGTCGGTGCGTCTGCTCTACGTGGCACTGCCTGATTGGGTCTATCGTTAATTCGTCTGCGCAAATTATCGTTGTTTTGGGCAGCAATCGAACTTGCCAAAACCAAGAATAAGGCAACAAACAGAAACTGCTTTATTTTCATAATCTACTATACAATAATGTATTATACTTACTTTTAGATGTTTTTACACGCAATTTTGAGTTTTCAAAGTTACAAAAAAAAACGCAAATAGGAACATTTTAGTATTTCTTCCCGAAAAAAAAGCACAAAATGTCTCAACTAAGCCATGTTCTATGTATGAATAAATCTGTGTTAAATCAATGATAATTCGTGTCCTATGCCATATTCTCGAACATTAAACTTCCATTAAACTTCAACTATCAAACAAAAAGTCGTATCTTTGCAAACCCAAAAATACAAAAATAATCGTTTTGGAAACTATCATTCTCATCTGTTTTCTAGCCTACACGGCTCTACTTTTCGTGGTCATGTGGCTCTCCTCACGCAAGAGTGCTGGCAACGACGCCTTCTTTCGCGGGCAGCGCAAATCTCCTTGGTTTGTGGTCGCCTACGGCATGATAGGAGCCTCTCTCTCAGGTGTCACCTTCATGTCAGTCCCTGGTGGTGTCTACTATGGGCAGTTCACCTACATGCCCCTAGTCTTCGGCTATGTGCTTGGCTATGTGGCCATCGCCGTTGTGCTGCTACCGCTATACTACAAGCTCAACCTCACCTCCATCTACACCTACCTCAACCAACGCTTCGGCACGGCTTCCGAACGGACGGGTGCCGCCTTCTTCCTCATCTCGCGTCTGATGGGGTCGGCACTGCGCATGTATTTGGTTGTCTTCGTTCTGTACGAATTTGTCTTCCGCTCGTGGGGCATCCCCTTCTGGGTGCCGGCGGTCATCTTCATTGCCATCATCCTGCTCTACACCTTCCGTGGCGGAGTGAAGACTGTGGTCTGGACCGACACGCTGCAGACCACCTTCCTCATCCTTGCTGCCGTTGTCACCGTCGTCGCCATCCTTAAGCAACTCGACATCACCCTTCCCCAGCTCCTGCGCCGTTCCTCCGAGGCTGGCTACACCCGCATCTTCGAGACCGACCCCACCGCCAGCAAATACTATTGGAAACAAATCCTCAGCGGCATGTTCATCACCATCACCATGACCGGCCTCGACCAAGACATGATGCAGAAGAACCTCTCCTGCAAGTCGCTCCGTTCCGCTCAAAAGAACGTGCTCACTTCCAGCCTCCTTTTCATCGTTGTCAACATCATCTTCCTCTGCCTTGGTGCCGCCCTCATCGCCTACTGCCAGAGCAGTGGCTTCCCCCTGCCCGTCAACGAGGCTGGCACCGTGGTCGGCGACAAGATATTCCCCTCCGTGGCCTTCCACATCAGCACCTTCACCGCCGTCGTCTTCGTCCTCGGCATGGTGGCAGCGGGCTACTCCAGTGCCGACGGCACACTCACAGCACTCACCACCACCTTCTGCTACGATTTCCTCGGTTTCGGCAAAGCCGACCATACCACCGCCGAAGCCCAACGCCGCGAGCTCCGCACCCGCCGTCTCGTCCACGTCGGCTTCGCCATCCTCTACCTCTTAGTCATCATCGCCTTCCGCCCCTTCCACAACCAGTCGCTCATCGACACCCTCTTCGACATCGCCGGCTTCACCTACGGCCCCCTGCTGGGCCTCTACACCTTCGGCCTCTTCACCCGCCGCACCGTCCGCGACCGCTGGGTGCCCTTCGTCGCCATCCTCTCCCCCATCATCTGCTACATCCTCAAACTCTACATGCCCCAGTGGACAGGCTACCACTTCGGCTTCGAAATACTCCTCCTCAACGGGCTCATTACATTTATCGGACTCCTATTAATCAGAAAAAAAACAATCAACATGAAACGAATATCACCCACCTTTCAACTTATTTTAGTGGCAACCCTGCTGTTCACCGGCTGCTACACCGTCACCCCCATCAATGCCGATTCGGGCAAGGCCAACGGCGGCGGCATCTTCTATGCCCTGCCCTTCACGCAGATATGCGTCGATGTCACCTATCAGTACTACGACCTCAGCGAAGCCATCTTCAGCCAATACGCCTCTGAGATGCTTGCCCTCGACAACTTCGATGTCGAGCGTCCCTACCGCATCAAGAACATCGAAGCCTCCTACAACGTCACCGCCGACCCCGACCACTACTACTTCATCAACCCCGACGGCATCTCCGTACAGGTCGACAGCCGCCAGCTCCTACGCTCCGTCGGCCTCACCCCGCAAGAGGCTGCCGCCGCACTTGCCAGTGTCTCCTCCTACACCGACACCACCGACCGCCTCACCCCCACCGATGCCAAGCTCGTCCTCCACAACGCCACCGCCGACAAGATGCTCCCCACCTACAACCTCTACGACCGCACCGACACCTTCTACATCCGTGGCGACCGTCCCGGCCATCCCACCGGCACCTCCACCAAGAAGGCCCCCCGTTCTCTGCGCCAACGCGCACAGGCCGCTGCCGAAGAATTTGCCGAACTTGAAGACAGCCGTGCCGACATCACCGTCTCCGACCGCTACACCCCCGAAGGCAAGACCCAGATGCTACGCCAAATCGAGGAACGTCAGGCTCAGATACTCACCCAGTTCATCGGCCGTCCCATCACCGAGACTGCCCACTTCTTCCTCCAGCCCAACCTCACCGGCAAAAACAGCGACACCCTCCAGCGCAGCGTCCTCTTCTACTTCTCGCGTGCCGAAGGCATCTGCGAGAGCGACGACTACGATGCCCTCCCCGTCACCTGCACCCTCCGCCCCGACCAGTCCATCAAGAACGTCCGCCAATACAGCCGCCCGCAGAAGAGCCTCCTCCCCTGGCGCAACAACAACTTCAAATACCGCCTCCCCTCGCAGGCACTCCTCTCGCTCCACTGCGAGCTCTTCGACTACCAAGTCACCCTCCCTGTCGCACAGTTCGGCCCCGTCATCGACCTTCCCCACCGCCATTTCAAAGCCCTCTTCGACCCCACCAGCGGTGCCATCATCTACTATGAGAATTAATAACAACGTGTGAATTCGTTAGTCACATTCACGCATTAACACATTAACACAATTACACATTCACATTGAACTTCTACACCACCATACTCGGCTCTGGTGCCGCCCTTCCCACCTCGTCACGCCACTGTAGCGGACAGATGGTCAACATCAATGGGTTCCGTCTCCTTCTAGACTGTGGCGAGAACACCCAGACCCAGATACGCATTTTCCACCAGCGTCTGCAAGCCTGCTCCGTCATCTGCATCACCCACCTCCACGGCGACCACTTCTTCGGCCTCCCCGGCCTTGTCAGCAGCATGCACCTCTGCGGACGCAAAGAGCCCCTCGACATCTATGCTCCCGCCGGCATCGCCCATGCCATGCAGACATTCATGGATGCCTCTGGCAGCCATATCGATTTCGACATCCGCTACCACGAACTCACCCACTCCGAAGGCTCCCTTCCCATCTTCGAGAACAGCCTCTGCCGCATCCATGCCTTCCCGTTGGTCCATTCCGTGCCCACCTACGGCTACCTCATCGAAGAAAAGCCCCGTGGTGCCAATCCCGCCCGTCGCTACGCCTACTGCACCGACACCGCCTACACCGAGACCATCCTCCCTTACATCCAGGGCGTCAACCTCCTCTGCCTCGAAAGCACCTTCAACAACGCCTTCGCCACCATTGCCGCCGAAAAGCTCCACTGCACAGCCTCGCAAGCCGCCACCCTAGCCCTCAAAGCAGATGCCCAGCAACTCCTCCTCACCCACATCAGTGCCCGCTACAAAGAGCCCGAACCCCTCCTAGCCGAAGCCACCGCCATCTTCCCCAACACCCTCATCGCCGCCGACGGCATCCAAGTCGAAGTCCACTATTGAACACGTCTTTACAACAACTAAAGTTTGATAAGCAAATTCGGGTACAAATTCGATTACAGACCACTTCTATTAATTGCATGCAATTAAAGTCTCAAATTCTTATCAAATTCAAAATATTCAATTTACAAATTCTCTAATTCTTGATAAATAGAAATCCCCTACAATAGATTACTCGTCAAAACGGTCTTTCAGGCCATAGGTGTCCACAAACATAGAGTCCTTGCCTCGCCCAGACCGTATGCGATATAGCACTAGGGCAAACAACAACTTGTCAAACTTTAGTTAATGATAATTCGTGTCGTAACAATTATTTTTTCATGGGTCTATATATAAATCAATTATTTTTGTGTAAATTTGCAACTTTGTACGGCTTTTGCCATATAGGGTAATATTTTGTATTATAATAAGTAACAAAAAGACAACAGATAAATAGATGGCTAATTTTTTGTCAAAACTATTCGGCACTAAGGCCGACCGCGACCTCAAGGAGGTGCAGCCGCTACTGAATGCCACACTGAAGGTATATCCCGAAATACAGAAACTGAGCAACGACGAGTTGCGCGCCAAGACCCTCGAATTCAAGGAGCGCATCCGCAAGGCTGTGGAGACCGAGGAGGACGAGCTCGCCTCGCTGCGCCAGCGCATCGAAGAGGAGTATGAGATGCCCGTCGACGAGAAGATTGAAATCTACAAGCGCATCGACAAGCTGGAGAAGGAGTCGTACGACAAGACCCAGAAGGTGCTCAACGACATCCTGCCCGAGGCCTTCAGCGTGGTGAAGGAGACCGCACGCCGTTTTGCCGAGAACGAGAAGGTGGTGGTGACCGCCACCGACCACGACCGCGAGCTGGCCGTGAAAATGAGCAACGTGAACATTGACGGCGACAAGGCCATATACGACAACAGCTGGATGGCCGGCGGCAACATGATAACGTGGGACATGGTGCACTACGACGTGCAGCTCATTGGCGGTATCGTGCTGCACAGCGGCAAGATTGCCGAGATGGCCACGGGCGAGGGTAAGACCCTCGTCGCCACCCTGCCTGTATACCTCAACGCGCTGCCCGGCAAGGGCGTGCATGTGGTGACGGTGAACGACTACCTCGCCAAGCGCGACTCGGAGTGGATGGGCATGCTCTACGAGTTCCACGGCCTGAAGGTGGACTGTATCGACAAGCACGAGCCTCACAGCGACGAGCGCAAGGCCGCCTACAATGCCGACATCACCTTCGGAACGAACAACGAGTTCGGCTTCGACTACCTGCGCGACAACATGAGCCGCAACCCCGAAGAGCTGGTGCAGCGCGGACACAACTACGCCATTGTCGACGAGGTGGACTCGGTGTTGATTGACGATGCCCGTACCCCTCTCATCATCAGCGGCCCCACGGGTAAGGACGACGAGGATCAGGAGTTTGACCGCTTCAAGCCCGTCATCGAGAAACTGTACAACGCCCAGCGCGTGCTGGTCACCAAGGTGCTGGCCGACGCCAAGGCGGGACTGGCCGAGCACCCCGACCCCAAGCCCGACGAGGAGTGTGCCAAGTTGCTGCTGCGTGCCTACCGCGGCCTGCCCAAGAACAAGGCGTTGATTAAATACCTCTCCGAAACCGGCATCAAGAGCGTCCTGCAGCGCACCGAGAACTTCTACATGCAGGAGCAGAACAAGTATATGCACATCATCGACGACGAGCTCTACTTCGTCATCGACGAGAAGCAGCGCAGCGTGGAGCTGACCGACAAGGGCATGGACTTCCTCACCGGGTTGGGCGAGGACCGCAACTTCTACCAACTGCCCGACATCGGCAGCATGATTGCCGAACTGGAGCACGAGAACATCTCGGCCGAAGAAAAGGCCGCCAAGAAGGAGAAGATATACAACGACTATGCCATACAGAGCGACCGTGTGCACACGGTGGACCAGCTGCTGAAGGCCTACGCCCTGTTTGAGAAGGACGTGGACTATATCGTGGACGAGAACAAGCAGGTGAAGATTGTCGACGAGCAGACGGGCCGCATCATGGAGGGCCGCCGTTGGAGCGACGGCTTGCATCAGGCCGTTGAAGCCAAGGAGAACGCCAAGGTGGAAGCCGCCACACAGACCTACGCCACCATCACGCTGCAGAACTACTTCCGCATGTATAAGAAGCTGGCCGGTATGACCGGTACGGCAGAGACCGAGGCAGGCGAATTCTGGGACATCTACAAGCTTGACGTGGTGGTCATCCCCACCAACCGCCCCATCGCCCGTATCGACATGGACGACATGATTTACAAGACCAAGCGCGAGAAATACAAGGCCGTTATCGACGAGACCGAACGGCTCATTGGCCTTGGCCGTCCCGTGCTGGTGGGTACCACCAGCGTGGAGACCTCCGAGCTACTCAGCAAGATGCTAAAGATGAAGCGCATCCCCCACGACGTGCTGAACGCCAAACTGCACCAGAAGGAGGCCGACATCGTTGCACACGCGGGCGAGCCGGGACACGTCACCATCGCCACCAACATGGCCGGCCGTGGTACCGACATCAAGCTCAAGGGCGGCGTGCGCGAGGCGGGCGGCTTGGCCATCATCGGCACCGAACGCCACGAGAGCCGCCGTGTGGACCGCCAGCTGCGAGGCCGTGCCGGCCGTCAGGGCGACCCGGGCAGCTCGCTCTTCTTCGTGTCGCTGGAAGACGACCTGATGCGCATATTCGGCTCCGACCGCATTGCCAGCATCATGGACCGCATGGGCCTGCAAGAGGGCGAGGTAATCCAGCACAGCATGATTACCAAGCAGATCGAGAAGGCACAGAAGAAGGTGGAAGAGAACAACTTCGGCATGCGTAAACGCCTGTTGGAATACGACGACGTGATGAACAACCAGCGCACCGTCATCTACAACAAGCGTCGCAACGCGCTGTATGGCGACCGCCTGAGCATCGACATCAGCAACATGTTCTACGACACCTGCGCCCTCATCTACGACGATGCCGTGGAGAACCACGACTGGGAAGGCTTCAAGATGGAGATGATTCGCGTGTTTGCCCTCGACGTGCCTTTCACCGAGAAGGAGCTCTTCAACGCCCGCCACGACGACGCGGTGCAGAAGCTCTACGATGCCGTATACGCCACCTACAAGGAACGCATGCAGAAGATTAGCGACCTGGCTTACCCCTTCATCAAGCGCATCTACGAGAACACGCGCTATGTGAACGTGGCCTTCCCCATCACCGACGGCAAGAAGACCCTCAACGTGGTCACGCCCGTCAAGAAGAGCTACGAGAACAAGGGCCGCGAGGTGCAGCTGAGTATCGAGAAGGGCATCACCCTCGCCATCATCGACGACCTGTGGAAAGACCACCTGCGCGAACTCGACGAGCTGAAGACCAGCGTGCAGAACGCCAGTTACGAGCAGAAAGACCCGTTGCTGATATACAAGTTCGAGAGCTTCAACCTGTTTGAGAAGATGCTGCTCGAAATCAACCGCGAGATAAGCTCGTTCCTCATCCGTGCCAGCCTGCCCGTGAAGGAAGACAACGACATGCACGAGGCACGCCAGCCGCGTCGCGACAACCGCAACATGCGCGAAAGCCGCACCAACGACGGAGCCACCGACACCCAGCGTGCTATGGACCAAGCCGCCCGTCAGCAGACCGGCGAACGCCCCAAGCCCATGCCCGTGCGTGTGGAGAAGAAGGTTGCCCCCAACGACCCCTGCCCCTGCGGCAGCGGCAAGAAATACAAGAACTGCTGCGGAAGGAACGAGTAAAATTAAAAGTAAACGCTCTTATGCAATAAAAGACTGATTATTTCGTTATAAAGGTATGGAACAGCAAGAACACACAGCAGACAGCATTATGGATTTGGTCAAGCAGTTGCCCATTGTGGAACGGGTGAGATTGCAGGCCATGCTGAGGGAGCCCGTTGGGGAAGACGAGGGGTTCGAGAAATACCTTACAGAACAACGCTTCTCCGGCGGCAGGGTCTGCCCCATATGCGGCGGCACGCACGTTCAGAGAAACGGGAAACGTAAAAACGGCACGCAGAAATACATCTGCCGTGACTGTGGGAAGACGTTTTCCATAGGGAAGAACACAATATTCAACCGCACACGCAAGGACATGTCCGTATGGATGGAGTACATGGAGTGCATGGCTGAAGGTCTGTCCTTGGCAGAGAGCGCAGAGCGATGCGGTATTGCAGACAGGACATCGTTCGCATGGCGACACAAGATACTCGACTCTGTGGGCGAGAGCCTCAAGGGGACAGACCTCACGGGGATAGTCGAGGCGGACGAGACGTATCTCGCCGAGTCGCACAAAGGCGACAAGAAGAGGTTTGCGAAAGAAGATGCCAGACGCAAGCCGAGGAAACGTGGAGGGGAGGTACGCAAGCGCGGCCTGTCCGACGAACTTGTATGTGTCCCATGTGCCATAGACCGCAAAGGCAACGCAGTCAGCAAGGTGGCCAAACTCGGCAAATGCTCCACCGAGGCCGTGAGGCAGGTGCTGGGCGGCCATGTGAATGCAGAGGCCACGCTGTGCACCGACGAGGATGCCTCCTACCGCAGGTTCTCCAAGGAGAATGGCAATGAACTCGTACAGATAAAGGGCGGGAAGGATTCAGTAAAAGGCATACATCACATCCAGCATCTCAACGCATACCACTCAAAACTCAAACTGTTTCTGTCAGGATTTAAAGGCGTGTCCTCGAAGTACCTCAACAACTACCTGATATGGAATAATGTGCTTGAACACAGGACGGGTACGCTTCGGGAGAAAGTGGCCAATCTGATGCGGCTTGTGGTGTCGGTCTTATTTGAAGAAACGAGCTTGGCGGTACCTGTTCGACCAAGTTTGCCCATTCTTGTGAAAAATCAGTCATAAATGACATAAGAGCGAAAGTAAAAGATAAAAACTATATTGAATATGTGAATGTGTTAACGTGTTAATGTGTTAGTCTTTGGTGCATCAAAAACTCAAGAATTTACGAATTAACACATTAACGAATTCTTTTTTTAGTTCTTACCTTTTAGTTTTTACCTTATACAACCTTACAATGGGACGACTGAGCAGAGACAAAGTATTGGACATGATACGCACTACCGTGCGGGAACAAGAGCCCGACGCGCAGATAATCCTGTATGGCTCTCGCGCCCGGGGCGATGCCAGTGAGGAATCAGACTGGGATGTCATCATATTGCTCAACAAGCCGAAAATGTCGCACTATGACAGATACGCCATCGCATGTGAACTGTGGGACAAAGGTTTTGACATTGGGGAAGAAATCAACTCATTGGTTTACACGCAAGACCAGTGGAGAAATGCACCACCGTCATTATTTAAATACAATGTAAGAGAGGAAGGAATACAACTATGAGCCTATCAGATGAAGAACGCCGCGCGATAGTTCTGTATCGCATAGAAAAAGCCTACGCGGCATTAGAGGATGTTGACAAATCCATCGCCATGAAGATGTGGAGTGTAGCTGCAAACAGATTGTACTATGCATTATACTATGCTGCAACAGCTCTGCTGGTTCATAACAAACATACCGTACGCACACACAACGGTGTTATTGTTCTCTTGAACCAATACTATGTAAAGCCAGAAATACTCACCAAAGAAGATGGATGGCTTTATGGACGTGTCTTTGCCTTTCGTCAGGGGAGCGACTACGATGACTTCATCGATGCCAATGAGGAAGAAGTCATGATTTACCTCCCAAAAGTAAAGAAACTTGTCGAGAAAATAGTATCACTAATAAATCAACAACAATAATACGCACAAAAAGAATAACAAAGAGAAGAAGGAATAACAACATAATATAAAGCGTTTTTGCTTTTCTTGGTAACACTGAAATCGCCAAATTTCAAATCTTACACCGCAAGAGAAGGGAAACGTTCACGGGTGTCCGTGGACTTTTCTTGTTAGGTGTAAGGGTTTTGGCGAACCTCAGTGTTAACAGAAAGTTACACGGATTTTTTATTGCATATAATCAACGCTCTTATGTCATTTATGACTGATTTTTCACAAGAAT
>CAZTVH010000028.1:0-13739 GCA_964616965.1 uncultured Bacteroidaceae bacterium
ACGGTGCCATCGGCCAGTGCATGGAGAAGCTCTACACCCGCGACTATGTGCCTCGCTGGACCGACGAGGAGCGCCGCGAGAAGGCCCCTTGGGGCACCTGGGGCAAGCCTGCCAACCGTGAGCGCAACATTATCACCTCGTTGGAGCTTGAGTCGAGCCGTCAGGAGGTGTTCAACCAGAAACTGCAGAAGAAGTATGCCCAGATGAAGGAAGAGGACGTGCGTTACGAGATGCTGAACTGCGAGGATGCCGAGTATATCTTTGTGGCTTATGGCACGTCGTCGCGTATCTGCATGAAGAGCATGCAGATAGCCCGCGAAAAGGGTCTGAAGGTGGGTCTGCTGCGTCCCATCACGCTCTATCCTTTCCCCACCAAGCAGGTAGCCGAGCTGGCCAAGAAGGCCAAGGGTATGCTGTGCGTCGAGATGAGTGCCGGCCAGATGGTCGAGGATGTGAAGCTGGCTGCCAACTGCCAGATTCCTATCGAGCACTACGGCCGCTTCGGTGGTATCATCCCCACTCCCGAAGAGGTTCTCGAAGCTATGGAACAGAAAATCATCAAGTAACTTTTAAATCGAATTACAATGGCTAACGATATAGTAAAACCTGAGAATCTGGTTTACACCAAAACGAAAGTGCTTACCGACAACGTAATGCACTACTGCCCCGGCTGCGGCCACGGCACAGCACACCGCATCATCGCCGAGGTGATCGACGAGATGGGTATCCAAGATAAGACCGTCGGTGTCTCCCCCGTGGGATGCTCCGTCTTGGCCTATAACTATTTCGACGTGGACTTCCAGGAGGCAGCCCACGGCCGCGCTCCCGCAGTGGCCACGGCTATCAAGCGTCTGGACCCCGACACCTTCGTGTTCACCTATCAGGGCGACGGCGACTTGGCCGCTATCGGTACTGCCGAGACTATCCACGCTGCCAACCGTGGCGAGAACATCGTGATGGTGTTCATCAACAACGGTATCTACGGTATGACTGGCGGCCAGATGGCTCCTACCACGCTGGTGGGCATGAAGTCGGCCACCACGCCCTACGGCCGTCGCGTGGATCTGAACGGCTATCCCCTGCGTATCACCGAGCTGCTGGCCACCCTGCCCGGCACCTACTATGTGACCCGCCAGAGCGTCCACACCCCCGCCAATGTGCGCAAGGCTAAGAAGGCCATCCAGAAGGCTTTCGAGGTGCAGCGCGACAAGAAGGGTCTCGCCTTCGTGGAAATCGTCAGCAGCTGCAACAGCGGTTGGAAGATGACCCCCGTGCAGGCCAACAAGTGGATGGAAGAGAACATGTTCCCGAACTATCCGCTGGGCGACATCAAGGTTGACGGCAAGATTGCCGAAGGCATCGATGCCAACCGTCTGGTGGTTAGCGCACCTCTGACTGTTAAGCAATAAATAAACATCGTCGGATTTATCTGACTGGTCAGACCTGTCAGACGCGTCCGACCTTAAAAACAATAGAAATCATGACAGAAGAAATAATCATCGCCGGTTTTGGTGGCCAGGGTGTCCTCTCGATGGGCAAAATCCTTGCCTACTCAGGCGTTATGGAAGATAAAGAAGTGCTCTGGATGCCTTCCTACGGCCCCGAGCAGCGTGGCGGCACCGCCAACGTCACCGTCATCGTCAGCGACGAGCGCATCAGCTCGCCCATCATCAGTAAGTTCGACACCGCCATCGTGCTCAACCAGCAGTCGCTCGACAAGTTCGAGAACTCGGTGAAGCCCGGCGGCCTGCTGATTTACGACCCCAACGGCATCACCCACGAGCCTACCCGCAAGGACATCAACATCTACAAGATTGCCGCCACTGAGAGGGCTCAGGAGATGGGCATCTCGAAGGTGTTCAACATGGTGGTGTTGGGTGGCTTCCTGAAGCTGAAACCCATCGTGGGTCCTGAGTTTATCCACAAGGGACTGGAGAAGTCGCTCCCCGAACGTCACCACAATCTCATCCCCCAGAACGAGGAGGCTATCGAGCTCGGCAAGGGCCTGATTGAACCCGTGCAGGTACTCTAAGCATTCCAGCTTTCTTGAATAGACAAAGGTGTCCATTACTGGGCACCTTTGTTTTTCTACATGAGGGTGATTGCTCTTTGGGGCAAATGAAATCAAAGAGCCTCAAGCAGGGCGATAAACTCTTTCTTGGTAAGGCCGAGGGTCTTAATAGCATTTTGAACCACAAATTCGAGAATGGGCTGTTTGTGCGTCTGGAACACGACAGGACGCAGCATACCCTCCTTTGACCACATCTGTTCGTTCCACTCGGAGGCCTAGCTTGGTGAGAATGGCCCGCAATTCAGCCAGGGTGACATTGGATAGGCTTCTCATGCTTGTATGCGGAGCCTCATGGGTGAAACGACTCGTTCGAAACTGACGTTGTTGGCGTAGAGCTCTTTCATCTTGGGTTTGCGCATCAAAGTCTGCTGTGACGGGGGTTTTAGTTGGCGGTTATGAATCGTCCAGCCGTGTTCTTTGAGGTCTTGTTCTAGGGTACCGTGTTCAATCCAATATTCGGCATAGAGTTCAAAACACTCGTAGAAATTGGCGACTGCCTCGCTGTATGTATCGCCCGAAGTGCAGATGTCAAGGGATGGGCTCCAAGCAATATAGTCACCGTTCTCCACAAAGATATAATACTCTATTGAGAAGCGATATTCGTTGTCGGTCTGAGGGTCAACGGTTGTTGCTTTCAGAGTCAAAGGGGTGTTTTTCTGTGCCATAGTATTGTGATTTCGAAATGCAAAGATACGACAAAATTCCGACACGGAAAAATATTTTTTGCCGTGTCGGATAAAAAAGTGAATTATGCAATTGCGAAACGGAAGAAGCCTGATTGGCGAAGAATGTTTGGCACATTGCTTTTAGACACAATAATTGTTCCACTTTTGCGTTATGGATGGCGACATTGTGCGAGGTGAGAGAGGGGAAGGCCTACTTTCATGGCCGAGCCTGATAGATGTCGAGATGATTATGAAGTAACAGATAATAATGCAATATGGACAATATCACCATCCTGTGGGCCGATGACGAAATCGACCTTTTGAAACCCCATATCCTGTTTTTGAAAGAGAAGGGCTATAACGTTATCCCCGTGATGAGCGGCAGCGAGGCCCTCGACGAATTGGATGCACACCCCAACGAGATTGACCTTGTGTTCCTTGATGAGAATATGCCGGGCATTAGCGGTCTTGACACCCTCAGTCAGATAAAGACGCGCTACCCGCAGGTGCCTGTGGTGATGATAACAAAGAGCGAGGAGGAGCATATCATGGACGAGGCGTTGGGCGGCAAGATTAGCGACTACCTGATTAAGCCAGTCAACCCTAACCAGATATTGCTGGCCATTAAGAAACATACTGACGCGCGAAGACTGCAGAACGAGCGTTCGACGATGACCTATCAGCAGCAGTTTCGCGAGATAGGCATGGAGCTGACGGGCAGGCTCGACCACAACGAGTGGATTCAGCTTTATCGCAAGCTGGTGTACTGGGATTTGGAACTGGCATCGTCCGACGACGAGAACATACACGACATATTCGTCTCGCAAAAGGCAGAGGCGAACCAGCTGTTTTGCAAGTTCTATGAGAAAAACTACCTCGACTGGATAGGCGGCAACGCCTCGGACGACAAGCCTACGCTATCGCCCACGGTGTTGCGCGAGCGTTTGTTCCCCATGCTACGCGAAGAACGCTCCACGTTCCTCATTGTTATCGACAACTTCCGGTACGACCAATGGAAATTCCTCCAACCAGCCATCGAACAGTACCTTCGCACGGTGGAGGACGGCCTGTACTACAGCATTATCCCTACAACGACCCAGTTTGCCCGCAATGCTATGTTCGGTGGGCTGATGCCGTCGGAGATTGAACGAAAGTACCCTCAGTATTGGGTGAACGAGGATCAGGAGGGCTATAAGAACCAGTATGAAAACGAGCTGTTGGATGAGAACCTGCGCCGCAACGGATTGAACATCAAGCACAGCTACAATAAGGTGCTGAACGCCCAGTATGGTCGGCGGTTGGTGGACAGCGTTCCCAACCTGCTGCAGAACAAACTGAACGTGATAATCTACAACTTTGTGGACATGCTTTCGCACGCCAGTACCGACAGCGACATTGTGCGCGAACTGGCTGCCGACGAGAAGGCGTATCGCTCGGTTACACTCAGTTGGTTTGAGCATTCGCCACTGGCCGAGGTGTTTAAGGCGATGATTGGTAGGGATGTCAATATCATCATCACTACCGACCACGGCTCCGTCCGCATCGACCACCCCGTTCGCGTCAAAGGCGACCAAAGCGTCAGCGTCAACTTGCGATACAAGCAGGGACGGCTGCTTGACTATAATCCCAAGGAGGTGTTCGAGGTGAAAGACCCGGCCAAATTGTTCCTGCCACGCCGGCACGTCACATCGCCCTATATCTTCTGCCATGAGAACGACTACTTTGTCTACCCCAACAACTACAACCAGTATGTGCAGTACTACATGAACACATTCCAGCACGGGGGCATATCGATGGAGGAAACGCTTATCCCGTTCATCGTGCTACGGCCTAGATAAACTAAAAAGTAAAAACTAAAAACTAAAAAGTAGGCTGCCGCTGATAAGCCAATTCACAATTGTCTACTGTTAAAGCAATCAAACAATCGTTTAACCCTGGATTCGAGTCGTGGGAAGGCACTTCTGCCACTTCGCGCCCCAGCCATTGGAGTTCGTTTCCACAGGCCGACGGCTCATGGGCATGGGCCGCGAGCACGGCACGGCACTACCATCGCAACGGTGGCCGCCCTGGCTCGTCGGGCAGCTCTTACTTGACCATCTATTCCCGCTCGGTGTTGGGCGTTGTGGCCAACGGCAATATGACCACGGGACAGATACATGCGGGCAGCACCTCGGCCTCCAGTTCGAGCAACTACAACTATACTCACCGAGGCAGCAATTACTGCCACGCCTTTAGCGGCACGCCCGACTCGATGTATGTGTGGGTGTCGTACTACGCATCAAGTGCCTCATCGCAGGGCAGTGTGCGAGCCTATCTGCACGGGAACAGCGATTTTCGCGACCCCAACGACTGCACCACTGCCAATCTATACTGTGGGAAGGCTGTTTCGCAGTTCAGCCGTACCACCACCTCCGCCACTACACCCACATGGGTGCAACAACGTGTGCCTTTTATTTATGACGGCACATCCTCGGTCAACTATGTGCTTATGTCGATGACTACCAACACCTCTGCTGGTGGTGGCAGTGCCAACGACTCGCTGTCGGTCGACGATATTGAATTTGTTTATAGCGCATGGCTCGACAGCCTGTTTGTCAATAATGTTGCAATAGCCGATTTCCAGCGCGACATTTTCAACTATACGGACACGCTGCCCGATGCCGCTTCCCTTCAGAATGCTACTGTGTCGTATGCCGTGCAAGCATCGGATGCCACTGTCACGGTCGATGTCCTCGAACCTGACGGGCTGACACGGCAGTTTGTGTTGCAGGTGCTGGCCGAGGACTCTGTGACTAGTCGCACCTATACGGTCACGCTTACCTGTCCGGAGCCGATTTGCGACACGGTAAGTAATCTGGCTGTGAATGTTGAAGGTACCAGCGCATTGGTTGCATGGGCTTCGGGCAGCAACAACCAACAGTGGGAGGTGGAATATGGGCTTCGCGGCTTTGCACTAGGTCAGGGGCAATCGTTAGTGAGTGATGTGCCCAATATGCTTCTTGTCGACCTTGAGTACAACAGGGAATATGAACTGTATGTCCGTGCCTATTGCGGCAATTCCTCCTATTCCGACTGGAGCGAGGCGGTAGCTTTCGTCACAGGTGAGGAACCTGATACTGCCTGTCTGGGAGTTGATAGCATAGTCGTTTCTGAAGTGGGGTTCACCCATTGTGCGTTAGCCCTCCATTCGCCCTATATTGATGAAGGGAGGCAGAATACCGATGCGGTGAAATTCCAAGTGGTTCTGACGCATAATGCCGACACTGTTGCCGACACTGTCGTAAGTCAGAATGCCGTCACATTCAATAACCTTCAGGAGGGCACAGCCTATGTAGTGTATGCCCGCACCCTATGCGACTCGGTTCATCGGAGCGGCTGGACATTGACAACACTTGCCACCGATGCCGACACGACGGGTGTAGTGGACGTGGATGCAAACCTCTTGGCTTTGATGCTCTATCCCAATCCGGCACAAGGTGAGGTGACTTGCTTGATGCAGGGTCGCTCCCTTTCCACGGGTATGTTGGTTGTGTTTGATGGTATGGGACGCAAGGTGATGGAGCAACGCCTCGGTACGGCCACTCAGCGTATGGATATAAGTATGCTCCCCCAAGGGCTATACATGGTGGTGGCGCAAACGGAATCAGGCATTGCCATGCAAAGGCTTTCCGTTGTGCGTTGATATGCTTTCACGGTGTATCTATTTTCTGAAAACAGACGCAACCGTTGTGCTTTTTTCCATCTGGCTTGTTGGGGCGGGTGACATAAAAAAAAGTTAAACATTACCCCCCCTTTCTTTGTGCTGTGCCCATTACGCACCCAAAGGTAAGCGACTTTCGTTGAGGTACCCTCTTGCAGGGTTTGAGAAAGTGTTGTATTTTTGCAATCGAAATCAATCAACTAAAAAATAAAAACAATGAGAACAATTGAAGCAATCAAGAACGGTAGCAATTATGCAGCTGCCAGCGTAGGAAACATGGACCAGGTAATCGAGCATGAACTGCCGATGGGGCCAAACGTTATCAAGGGCAAAGTGTTTGTAGGACAGGCAATAGGTGCCACGGGCAGCGAACTTTCGTTCCAGACCCTTTTGCCGGGACAGGACAGTGGTTTCTTGCACACCCACAAGACGCACGAAGAGCTGTACATTATTCTGCGTGGCAAAGGCACCTATCAGGTGGACGGCGAGCAGTTCCCGGTGGCAGAAGGCTCCATCGTCCGTGTGAGCCCCGACGGTCGTCGTGCCTTGAAAAATACGGGTGACGCACCACTGACCTATCTCTGCATCCAGTACAAGGCCGATACTTTCACCGAGGCCGACAGCCCTATGACCGACGGTGTCATCCTCAATGACCCACTGGTGTGGTAGTCGTCTTGCGACCCACCAAACAGAGACAAACAGGCAGGCATTGGGTATAAAATGTCTGCCTGTTTTAGAAAAAAGTCGTATCTTTGCAGTCTGAAATAATATTGAGTCCATGACAAAAGATTTCATCCGAGACCCTATCTTCCCCGAATGTCCCATTCGCAACATCTTGGCGCGTATTGGTAACAAGTGGACACTGGCAGTTATCTATACACTGAGCACCGCTGATACCCCCATGCGTTTCCGCGACATAGAGCAAAAGAATCCAGATTGTTCTCAGAAAATGCTTACGCAGACTCTGCGGGGCTTGGAGGCTGACGGGATGGTGAGCCGTAAGGTATACGCCGAGATGCCGCCACGCGTGGAATATTCACTTACCGACAGGGGCCGCTCGTTCCTGCCCATTATGCGCCAATTGACTGACTGGGCCTATCACCATTTGCACGATATAATTACCGACAGGGAACACTACTATGGACAGGATTAAGAATATTGACTACTGCATCCAATATTTGCTGAAGCAAGATGGTATTGAAGCTGATATCCCAGACACCTTGTCAGAGAAACAGTTGCTGCTGCGGGCCTTGATGAATGTTTGGGAGCCGCAACCGTTGAGTTTAGAGTTCATAGAAGCACAAGATGCGGAATTGCGGGCGCAACTAAATGATAAAGGGATTGTGGAGAACGTGGGAACCCTTTGGCAGGGTGACATCACTAGGTTGAAGGTAGACGCTATCGTAAATGCTGCCAATAGTCGGGGTCTTGGTTGCTGGCACCCGCTGCATTCGTGTATCGACAATGCCATCCATTCTGCTGCGGGGCTACAATTGCGGCAGGCCTGCAACGACATATTGCAAGGCCGTTCGATAAACACGGGCGATGCCATCATCACACAAGGGTACAATTTGCCTGCCAAGTGGGTAATCCATACCGTGGGCCCAATTATCTGTCAGGCAGTGCCCACCCATGATGAGGAACGGCAATTGGCACAGTGCTATCGCTCATGCTTGCGCTTGGCGGAAGAGCATGGCTGTCGTAGTATCGCCTTCTGTTGTATTTCCACAGGCGAATTCCATTTCCCTAACCGTCGCGCAGCGGAAATTGCTGTTGAAGCATGCCGTGACACGCACTTGAAAAAGGTTGTTTTCAATGTATTTAAAGACATCGACTATGACATCTACCGACAACTTTTCAACAAGGGTTGAAACATTGAAAAGGGCTATTGCAGAAGCCGACCACATCATTATTGGTGCGGGTAGCGGCTTGAGTACTGCTGCTGGGTTGGATTACGCCGGTGACGCTTTCCGTCGCGAGTTTGCCCCGTGGATTGAGCGTTACGGTTTCACCGACCTTTACACCTCCAGTTTCTACCCTTTTGAAACAAAGGAGGAGTATTGGGCCTATTGGGCAAAGCATATCTGGTTCTGTCGCTATCGGGTGGGAGCGTTGCCCCTTTATAGGCAGTTGAAGCGGCTCTTCTCTGATGCGTTTGTGGTCACCACTAATGTTGATGCGCGGTTTGAATTGGCGGGTTTCGCACTGGAAAACATTTTCGCCACTCAGGGTGACTACAGCCTCTTCCAGCCTATTACGGGCAGACCGAAACAGACGGTAAGCAATCACGACTGGGTGATGCAGGCGTTACCGCTCATCGATGATTGCCGCATACCCACAGCGTTGCTCCCTACTATGCCCGATGGCACTGAGGCGGCATTGAATCTACGAGTGGACGACACTTTTGTTGAGGATTTCCGCTGGCACCGTCAGGCTCATCGCTACACCGACTTCGTGCAGCAGGCCTCACAAGACAATCTTCTATTGCTTGAATTTGGTATTGGATACAACACTCCGGGCATCATCCGCTTCCCCTTTGAGCAGATGGCACAGAAGTTCCCCCATACTACGCTTGTTCGCTTCAACCGTGACAATCCAGAACCCTACATCGAAGACCTGCCGCGCTTTACCGCCTTCACCGAGGATATTTCAATGGTCATAGCGTGTCTATAGACCTTTCATCGACAGGGAAATGCGGTGGCGACGCAAGTCCACATCGAGGACTTTCACCTTCACATGTTGGTGCAAGTGGACCACTTCTGCGGGGTCGTTCACACGGCGGTTTGCCATTTGGCTGACGTGGACCAGGCCGTCTTGATGCACGTCTACATCCACAAAGGCTCCAAAGGCAGTAATATTCGTCACGATGCCGGGCAGCACCATGCCCTCTTTCAAATCCTCGATACGGGTAACGTTCTTGTCGAACTCAAACACCTCGAACTTGGCACGGGGGTCCAGTCCGGGCTTGTCCAGCTCTTTCATGATGTCTTGTAGCGTGGGCAGTCCGCAATCTGCGCTGACATACTTTTCGATGTCTATCTTCTCGCGCAGCTCTTTGTTTTGCATCAGCTGCTCAACGGTAGTGCCTGCATCCTTTGCCATCTGTTCCACCAATGCGTAGCGTTCGGGGTGGACGGCACTGCGGTCTAAAGGGTTGTCGCTCTCGCGTACGCGCAGAAAGCCTGCGCATTGTTCGAAAGCTTTGTCGCCTAGGCGGGCCACCTTTTTCAGTTCCTTGCGGGAGTGAAATGCACCCTCGTTGTTTCTATAGTCCACGATGTTGTTTGCCAAGGCGGGGCCGATGCCGCTGACATAGCTCAACAACTCGCGGCTGGCGGTGTTCAATTCCACGCCCACACTATTGACACAGCTGACCACCACGTCCTGCAGACTCTCTTGCAGCAGGGTCTGGTTCACGTCGTGCTGGTATTGCCCCACGCCGATGCTCTTGGGGTCTATCTTCACCAGCTCGCTCAGCGGGTCCATCAGTCGACGGCCGATGCTCACGGCACCGCGCACCGTCACGTCATATTCTGGAAACTCGCGCCGCGCCACCTCTGAGGCACTATATACCGATGCCCCGTTCTCGCTGACCATGACGGCAATGAGCTTGCCCTTAAAATGGCACCGTTTCACCACCTCCTCCGTCTCGCGTCCGGCGGTGCCGTTGCCGATGGCTATTGCCTCTATGTGGAATGCCTCCACCAAGGCCTCCAACTTGGCTATGGCTGCACGTTCCTCTCGTACTGATGTGAAAGGGTAGATGGTCTCGTTGTGCAAGAGCTGTCCCTGTGCGTCGAGGCAGACGGTCTTGCAGCCTGTGCGAAATCCGGGGTCGATAGCCAAGATGCGTTTCTGTCCTAGTGGCGAGGCGAGCAACAGCTGTCGCAGATTGTCAGCAAAGACGCGTATCGCTTCCCTGTCAGCTTTCTCCTTTAGCAGGTTGTAGTACTCTGTCTCAATAGAGGGGGCAAGCAGCCGTTTATAGCCGTCCTGTACAGCCATGCGAACCTGTTCCGAGCTGTCGAACCGTCCGCTCACAAATTGGCGTTCCAATACCTCTATGGCGGCATCGTCCTCTTCGGGCTGCACATGCACTCGCAGCACCCCCTCCTTCTCGCCACGGAACAATGCCAGTATGCGGTGCGACGGTGCACGCATGGCATTCTCTTTCCAGTCGAACCACGACTCAAACTTGCCACCTTCCTCCTCTTTGTTCTTCACCACCTTGGACGTGAGCATGGCATTGCGGCGGAATATGTTGCGCACCTTGTTGCGTGCCTGTGTGTTCTCGCTCACCCGTTCGGCGATGATGTCGCGTGCCCCGGCTAGGGCCTCCTCCACGCTATTCACGCCCTTGTCAGGGTTCACATACCTTTCGGCCATTTGGTCCAAGTTGCAGGAGTATTGCTTCTGTATCTCGTTGGCGAGGGGTTCCAGCCCACGTTCCATTGCCATAGTGGCGCGGGTGCGCCGTTTGGGCTTGTAGGGCAGGTATAGGTCCTCCAATTCCATCATGGTGGTGGCTGACAGTATCTGCTTCTCCAACTCTGGGGTCATCTTGCCCTGCTCTTGGATAGAGGCAAGGATGGCTTCGCGCCGTTTGTCCACCTCCTTCAATTTGGCAAGCATGTCGCGTATGGCGGCAATTTGCACCTCGTTGAGGCTTCCTGTCGCTTCCTTGCGGTAGCGGGCAATGAATGGCACGGTAGCACCCTGTTCCAGCAGTTCGATAGTTTTCTCTACTTGTCGTTGGCCAAGGCCCAGCTGTTCGGCAATGTGTGTGGCGTAGTTCATGTTTTTGTTCGAAAGGTTTTTGGGGTTGAGAAGGCAGCCCTTCTTCGACCCATTTTAAACTTATTGATAAAAAAGAGAGCCCGTTTTTGGGCGGGCTCTCAAAAGATACTATCAAAAAGCATTACTTTTTAGCAATCTTCTGGGTGGAGACACCGTCGGCGGTAATAACGCGCACGAAATACACACCGTTGGCAAGGTTGCTCATGTCGATGCGGTTGGTGTTCTGCTCGGTCATCACGGTGCGGCCGTTCACGTCAATCACGCTGACCTCCTGAATACCCTGAGCCTCGATGTTGAGGACGCTGGTGACGGGGTTGGGGAAGAGGGTGACGTTGGTGTTCTCGACGTTGTCGATGCTGGCGGTATTGCCGGCAGTGACACTGATGTCGTCAATCATCATCACGAATTGGTCGGTAATGTTGTGGTGACGGAAGGCGATGCGGATAGTCTGTCCGGCAAATCCGGCAAGGCTGCGGCTCTTCTTGGTCCAATCGGGATTGTCCAATGTGCCAGAGAAAATAGTGTAGGTGAAGTCGGAAGTGTTGGCACCGGTGGTGGAAACAAGCACGCTGTAGTATTCTTGATACCAGTCGTTGTCAAGAGCATCGACATACCAGGAAATCGTAGCACCTTCGGCAGGGATAGTCAGTTCAGGAGTGATCATCCAGTTATCGGGGGTCAGAGCACCCACATTGTTGCTGAAAGAGGCAGAGGCAACAACGCCACGGCTGTTGTTGTGACCATAGTTGCTTTGAGTTGAATTGCTGTAGGTCTCATAATCCCAGCCAAATCCGTCGCCGTCGGCATCGATGAATTTCCAGCAGGATAGGTCGTCAGTGGTTTCGAAACCACAGCTCCAAGGTAAGCTCTGGGCCTCGCAGCTGATAATGTTGATGGTGTGGGTGGCAGTGGCGGTTTCGTCATTCAAGGTGGCAGTCAGCGTCACAGTGTGGTTGCCGCCAGTGGTAAAGGTGGTGGTAGCATTCATGCCGGTAGCGGTGGCAGGGTTGCCGCCCTCAATGTTCCAGCTGTAGGTTGCGCTGGCGGGGCCGGCAGCCGTGAAGCTGACGCTTTGGTTTGTCATACCGGAGGTAGGACCACTGATAGCAACGCTCAAGGCGGGAGCGGTGGCACTCGTGGTGGCCTTAATCATCCAGGTGTAGTTCAGCGTCGCGCTGGCCTCGTAGATGGCCATCCATTGACCGTTCAGGTACACTAGGCTACCATTGGGGTCGCCGGTGAAGTCCACACCAGCAGCGGGGAAACCGCCGTCGCTGCAAGAGAATACAATCCAAAGGTCCTTGGTGGGATCAAGCTGTATCTGGTCGTAGAGGGTAAGGGTGTTCCAACTTTGGGCAGCTATCTGGTAGGGGAACTGATAAACCATGTTGCTCGACGAAGCATCCGCGCCGGGGTTGGTCTCATAGACCTGCAGAGTGAAGGTGCCGTCGACATTGGAATAGACCTGTACGTTCTCCAAATAGTTACGTCCGTTCATGAAAGCCGAGGGATACTTGGCACCCCATACCATCGGGCTGGGACCGCCGACGCTGCTAGCATATGTGCGGTCGAGGTCGTAGCTCATGGTGTTGCCCCAGTTCCACTCGATAGCGTTCACATTGAGGGTCTCGGTGGTAGTACCGGAGGTATTGGTAACGCTCAAGGTGACGGTGTAAGTACCCACGCTGGGGAAGGTGACGGTGTAGTTGTCGCCAGTGCCGGTGCTGGGATTGGCATCAGGGCAGCTCCAGCTCACGGAGGTTACCTCGTCAACACTTACATATGAAGCATGGAAAGTGGTGGGGTTGCCGACAACGGCACTATTCAGGCCATCAATCTCAACTATAGGAGCCACGCCGGCTGAGGGGCAGTCGTTCAGCAGGCCGTAGATGGCGGCAACGCTGGAGTTGGTGACGAACTGGCTACCGTTCCAGTCACATACAGCGTAGGCATCCTGGTAGTAGCCGCTGGGGCAAATCAGGATCACCATGGGGAATCCGGACACGCCGTAGAGGTTGGAAATGTTGTCGTCGTTAGCAATGGGATAGGGAACACCAGCAGTCCAGTCTCCCTGGCTGCCGCTGCCACCGTAAATCAGACTTGCGGCAGTGCTGGGGTCGCCTTCCACCCACAACACACGCATTTCGTTGGTACCGTTGGGACCGTAGTTCTGATACAGGGTCTCCAGCACATGGGCGGAGTGCAAACGCCAGCACCAGCTGCACCATGTGGCGGAAATGTCGAGCAGTACATAGTAGCCCGAATCCAACCAATCTTGAAGATGGATGGTTTGGTTGTCGAGGGTGGTGGTGGTGAAGTCATGCGCCGTGCCATAGTCCAGAGTCTTGGTGGCCATCGGGGCACCGACCTCGCGCGGAGCGGTTCTGAACTGTGCAAAAGATACCGTGCTCACGAGCAGGGCAAGTGCAACTAATAAAAGTTTTTTCATCAATCTTTTTTTGTCTTGTTATATGCCATCAGACTCATCGGCTTTGATTGTTAGTTA
>CAZTVH010000029.1:0-13528 GCA_964616965.1 uncultured Bacteroidaceae bacterium
AATGCAAAGTTACAAAAAAAATGAAAAATAACAATTAAAAATGTGGATTTATATTGTTTTTTCACAAAAAAGTAGTACTTTTGCACAGCGAGGAGGAAGGCCTCCGCCTGTAATAAAATATTAATTCATAATTTTTAATTACAAAACAAAGATGAACATCCATATAGTGCAACACGACATCGCGACCAACAATCCTGAAGAGAATATGAAATGGATTGTGGAGGAGCTGGACAGGCCCGAAAGTCGCGAGGCTCTTCTTACTGTTTTTCCCGCCTGCACGCTGTGCGGCTACCCCCAGTTTGGTTCGGTGGCGTATACCGACCTGCAGAAACGCGCCCAGGCCTGCCTGCAGGAGCTGGTGGAGCGGTCGGAGCATCGCGCCTTCCTCGTGGGCATGCCCTTGCAGATACAGGACAAGGGGCTGTGCAATGCCATCGTGTTTGTGCAGAACTGCGCCGTGCGCGGCATCATCACCAAGAAGTATCTGGCCCCCAACGAGCAGAAGTATTTCGTGCGCGGCGAGGGCATACAGGTCATCCAATACCAGGAGCAGCAGATTGCGATAGGGTTTTACGAGGACCTAAAAGAGCTGTCGAAGTCGCACATCGAGCAGCCCGACATAGTGGTGTGCTGCGGCTGCAACGTGTTTGACTACAACAAGCCCTACCGCATCCGCTACCGTATGCACAAGATTGTGGAGAACCTGAATTCGTCGCTGGTGTTTGTGAACCGCACGGGCGGCGAGGGCAGCTACCTCTATGCCGGCGGCAGCATGGCCCTGAACGCGGCCGGGACGGTGCTGTGCCAGTTCCCCTACTTTGAGGAGCATGCCGAGAGCGTGGACATGCAGCTGATGGAGGACTGTGCCGACGAGAAGCCTGAGGCTGTGGAGCTGGTCTACAAGGCGTTGGTGATGGGCGTGCGCGACTATTTTAGGAAGAACGGGCTGAAGCGGGCCGTGCTGGGCCTGTCGGGCGGCATGGACAGCGCGATGGTGGCCGTGATTGCCGCCGACGCCATAGGGCCGGAGAACGTGCACGGGCTGCTGATGCCGTCGCAATACAGCACCGACCACAGCGTGAAGGACGCGGTGGACCTGGCCAACAACCTGGGCATGGGCTACGACATAGTGCCTATCAAGCCGATGTTCGACACGCTGCGCGAGTGCATGAAGCCTGTGTTTGGCGACCGCCCCGAAGATGTGACCGAAGAGAACATGCAGGCACGCATACGAGGCACGATGGTGATGAGCTACGCCAACAAGTTTGGCGCGATGGCACTGAACACCACCAACAAGTCGGAGGCCGCGATGGGCTACGGCACCCTCTACGGCGACAGCTGCGGGGGCCTGAGCGTTATCGGCGACCTGTATAAGACCGAGGTGTACGAGCTGGCAGAGTATATCAATCGCGACGGTGAGCGCATCCCCGTCAACACCATACAGAAACCCCCATCGGCAGAGCTGCGTCCCGGACAGAAAGACACCGACTCGCTGCCCGACTACAGCGTGCTGGACGCGATACTGAACCTGCATATCGAAGAGCAGATGTGCCAAGAGGAGATAGTGGAGGAAGGCTACGACGCGGAGCTGGTGGCATCGGTGCTGCGCAAGGTGCGCATCAACGAGTGGAAACGCCTGCAGTTTGCCCCCGTGCTGAAGGTGTCGCCCATGAGCTTCGGATTGGACAGGCGGGTGCCAGTTAGCTGAATATAACTGGTATTACTAGAAAAACTAGTACAACTAGTATGACTAGTAAAACTAAATCCTATGACTAGAAATCCCCAAATCGACTTGGCGGAAAGCTATGTGACCGAGACGGGCGTGTCGCTGTTTCTGACCGGCAAGGCGGGCACTGGAAAGACCACTTTCCTGCGCCATATAGCGGAGCACTGCCCCAAACGCCATGTGGTGGTGGCTCCTACAGGGGTGGCGGCAGTGAATGCCGGCGGGGTGACGATACACAGCTTCTTCCAGTTGCCATTCTGTCCCTATCTGCCCGACATCCCCGAACTGGTGACGGAATACCAGATGCCCGAACAGCAACGCCAGCTGCGCAAGAGCAAGATTGACATCATCCGCACGCTCGAACTGCTCATCATCGACGAGATAAGCATGGTGCGTGCCGACCTGCTGGACGCAGTGGATGCCACCCTGCGACGCTATCGGCGCAACAGCCAGCCCTTCGGAGGCGTGCAGCTGCTGATGATTGGCGACGTGCAGCAGCTGGCCCCCGTGGTCACCGAGGAGGAACGTCCCTACATGGAGCGGGTATACCCCTCGCCTTTCTTCTTCCACAGCAAGGCTCTGCAACGGCTACGCTACACCACCATACAGCTCACCACCATCTACCGTCAGCAGGACAGCCACTTTGTGGAGCTGCTGAACAATGTGCGCGACAACCGTTTCGACCAAGCCACCTTAGATGCCCTCAACGCACGAGTGGGAGCCAGAATGCCCGACGGTACGGCAGAGCCCATCCTGCTCACCACCCACAACTACCAAGCCGACCGCGTGAACCAGCAACGCCTGCAAGCATTGAAGACTGAGCCCTTCACCCTGGAGGCGAAAATCGAGGGCAACTTCCCCGACAGTTCCGTCCCCACCGACAAGACGCTGGTGCTGAAACCGGGCGCGCAGGTGATGTTTGTGAAAAACGACGGCAGCGGCGCACACCGCTACTACAACGGCAAGATAGGCACCGTGAGGGAGCTGCGCGACGAGCCCGACGACAACGGCGACACCCAACGTGTGGTGATAGTGGACGACGAGGAGGGCGAAAGCATCCATGTGGGCCCCGAACGGTGGGAGAACCTGCGCTACGAGATTGACCCCGCCGACAATCAAATCAAACAAATAACCGACGGTATCTTTGTGCAATACCCGCTCAAAACCGCTTGGGCAATAACCATCCACAAGGCACAGGGACTCACCTTCGACCGTGTGCAAATCGATGCCGCACACGCCTTCACCTACGGGCAGGTGTATGTGGCACTCAGCCGCTGCCGCAGCCTCGAAGGGCTCACGCTCCTCACACCCATCTCGGCACAGAACGTATTCGACAGCCACGACATCGCCCAGTTCAACAGCACCTTCACTCCACCCGAACAGGCCACCGCCGAACTGGACAGCTGTCGGACACAATACTACTACAACAAGCTATTCGAGCTGTTTGACTTCAGTGCCATCAGCCATGAGACAAACGCTTTGGAACGGCTGTTGCAAGAACACCTCCACACCACCTATCCGCAACAAGCCGCCATGTTGACAGAACAGGTGTGTCCCCAAGCGGTCGCCATAGTCAGTGTGGCAGAACGTTTTCGCCTCCAACTCACCAGCATTAGCCAAATGCCAGAAGCCGAAGGCAAGCCCCTGATAGCCGAACGCGTGAACAAGGCCACCACCTATTTCCTAGAACAGACTGCCACCTTAGCGGACAAAGTGATGCCAATCTTCGACCTGGATGTGGACAACAAGGAAGTGTCCAAACGACTAGCCGACATAGCGGAACATTTCCGCAGTGCATACCAACTCAAACAGGCAGTACTGCAACAGGTGCATGACAAAGGCTTCGACATCGCCTCGTACCAAAGATGCAAAGTAGACTTTGTGTTGGAGAAGCCCAAGAAGAAAAATAGCACCCGTGTCGAAGAGACCTACGCCGACAACAGGCACCCCAAGCTCATCAAGATACTCACCAAATGGCGTACCGCCCATGCCAAGGAAGACGGGCTGCCCGCCTACACCATTCTCACCCAGAAAAGCCTGCTGGCCATTGCCGACCAACTGCCACGCGACCGCAAAGCATTGCTCAAAATATCAGGTATCGGGGCGGCTAAGGCAGACCGTTTTGGTGCCGAAATCATACAGATGGTCGACGACTATTGCTACGACCAAGAACACCCGAAAGAACCCGCCTATGTGCTTGCGGCACGCCTCTTTGCCGAAGGCAAGCAGGTGGAGGATGTGGCTGGCGAGATGCTCCGTGCCGTCTCTACCGTGGAGGGCTACCTGCTCACGGCTGTTGAGAAAGAGCTGCTTTCGCCCGAACTGATTTTGAATTCGGAACAACAGGACGAAATACTGGGCTACATACAGGAACATCCCGAAACCACCACGCTCAAGCCGCTATACGAACACTTCGACGGCAAATACAGCTACCTGCAGCTACGCATTGCAAGGCATATATCGAAAGACCTGTAGACACGGGGTCACTCTATCGCCCGCAGCGTTCGACGGGCCTGTGCGGTGGTCGTCAGGTTGAAATGCCACCATTCGGAAGTAAGGGGCAGCAATCCCTGCTGGCGCATGACGCGGCGCAGCAGGCGACGGTTGTCATATTCCTCCTGCGTAATCTTTCCTGTGGCAAGCAGGTGTGCCTCATTGTCGATATGCGACTCAGGGCCGAAATGGTCAAAGTCGGACCCCATGGGGAGCCAGTTGCCATCACGGTCGACCAATGTCACATCCACCGCAGCACCATAGTTGTGCATGCCCGGCCCCTTCTTGGGGTTGGCCACATAGCGGTTTTGCGGAGTACCCGCCACCACATGAAACATCTGGTACTGCACCGAGAGAGGCCGAGCGGCATCAAGAATGAGCAGGTCGAGGTCGGGACGTTCCTGATGGAGTGCCTGCTGCGCAGCCGCCACCTTCTGTGCCATGATGGGCAACAGGATGGCGTGATGGAGGTCGTCGTAGAGCACCTTGCCCATGAAATTGTCGGGGGTGGCATAGACCAGATGCACCTGTATGGTAGGATCGAGGTTCTGCACGTCGACCAAACCGAGCGACAAGAGCCTCTGCTCTGTAGCGGTATAGCAGACCTGTTCTCGACTGACGGTCACAAAATCAGAGTCGCACAGCCTATAATCAGTATCATTCACCTCCTGCCTGCCACCGCAGCCAAGAAAGAGAAGGACGACTATACCCCAGAGCCATTGTTTCATATTGCTCCACTAACGAAGATATTTCCGAATTATTGTCATAGAAATGTCATTAATCAAATAAAAAATGTAATTTTGCATCTTGAACACAATAACACCCCATCTACTCTATGAACGACATTATCAAGCAATTATGCAACACCGGCGAGCTAGTTGAGCTCTATACCAACCGCGACGACTACGAGAAATTCGGCGTGGGGTACATAATCGCCTGCACCGACAACGAACATCTGGTACACAACTTCGACGAAAAGGACCTTGACGACGGCTACTATGTGATGCACAACGATGCCACTTATATAATCCAGTATAATAACCCATACCTGAAGAATATGCTCCAGTTCATCAAGCCAAAACCTGACAAATACGACCTTCCAAAAGGCTACTGGCCCGAACTGGACCTATACCATGTGGTGCTCAACCTCTGCCAACAGGAACTGCTGATGGCGGTCGTAAGGTTGGACAACGGCTTTGAATGCTACGGCTGGGTGAAGAGTTTCAATGACGAGGTGTTAGAGATTGACCGAGTGGATTGGGACGGCAGACCCGACGGCACCACCTGCCTACGCATGGAAGACATCAAGTTGGTCGGATTCGGCGGCCTAGAAGAAAAACGCCGCACGAAGCTGTTCACATCTAGAAAAAATTAAATAGTTTGTGGCAGCGAAAAGTTTTAGTTTTTACCTTTTACCTTCACAAAACGGATAATCATTACATAATAAACCAAGAGTTAGAGGCTATATGAGGTGTGTTGTTTGCGCTATAGCGAAGCAGGAAAATCAATATATCTACGAATGGGCAAGGTACCATCTGGATATTGGTTTTGTACATTTGCATATCTACGACAACAATGATATTGACGGCGAACGCATAGCCGATGTGTTTCGCGGGACGGATATCGAAGGTCAAATCACCATCCATGATGTGCGTGGTATGACCAAAATGCAGATGTTGGTCTATCAGCAATGCTACGAGCGGGAGGATTTTGACTGGTGCGCTTTTATTGACATTGATGAGTTCATCACATTCACAGAGCCACGGATGAACATTTGTGACTTTTTATCAGACAAGCAACGGTTCGACGCTGTACATCTGAATTGGCTGTGTTACGGTGATGATGGGCAACTCATGTCCGACGGAAGAGATGTCAGAGAGCGTTTCAAGCATCCGATAGTGCCGTTAGATTTCAAAGTGTCATATATTACTATTCCTGAGAACACGCATATTAAGAGTATAGTCCGTAAAGGCTTGCCCGTTGATTGGGGGAAAAAATGTGACGGAATGCCGTATGCTACACCCCATACGCCAGCTGGTTTGCATAGCGTGTGTAATGACTTGGGAGTAGAAGTGAGAAATCTTCCATGGGCCAGGATAAGCCATGAAGTTTGTTATGTGGCACATTATGTTACGAAAACAATTACGGAATACGGAGTGAAAGTGCAGCGTCGAGCAGCCGATTCGAACCGCTATACTTATTCTTATGCCCGCTTTTTCCGATATAATCGTATCAGTTTAAAGAAACTACTGGTCATAAAAAGAATAAGTCCTAAAACGCGAATATTACCTATAATACGAGACATTGTTAAATGGAGGATGTTTACTCACCATTTATTGGTAAGTTGGTGTTACAGGGAGTATCGAAAGATGTTCAAAAAAGAAAAAAAAATTGATATTGTATCGGATGGCAAAGAAAGCCGTGAGTATCGTCTTGAAGAGTTCATGTTGAAACAATATTTATGGGTGAAAAGGGTTATTATAGGAAGAAATAGTTGAGTCTAACAATGTATTGGTAGAAGACACGATGAAACGGTCAGTAGCTTTATGCACTTATAATGGTGCCAAGTATATAGAGGAACAAATCTTGTCGATATTGAATCAGACCATGCCTGTCGATGAGATTGTGGTTTGTGATGACGGAAGTACTGATGAGACACTTCAGATTATCAATCGCATTAAAGAAAAGTCACTTGTCGAAATACATGTCTTTTGCAATGACACCACGCTTGGCGTATGTGCCAATTTCCAGAAAGCAGTTGATTTATGCCGAGGTGATGTAATATTCTTGTCCGACCAGGATGATGTTTGGTATCCGCATAAGGTGAAAACCATCGTAGAGTGGTTTGAACGGCATGCAGACAAGTCGGTTGTTTTTACCAATGCGGAATTGATAAACGGAGAGGGGGAGTTGGCAACCGAGGACATGCTGTTTGACAGGGTCGGTTTCTCCAAAAAATACAGGGATTATTTTGATGCCGGTTGTGAATTGGCTGTTTTCTATTATTGCAACCATGCCACAGGGGCGACAATGGCAATTAAGGGCAGAAAGGACTTTTTCCCTTATTGTTCTAACAGGATCCTGCATGATGAAGTCATAGCATTGACGGCGGTTCTGGAGGGGGCTTTGGGCTATATTGATGAGCCTTTGATACAATACAGACTACATGTCAGTCAGCAAATGAGTATTCCAAATAGTGTATGTGCAGCCGAAAGGCGTTTCAATGAGTCATGTATCTTAAATCCAGAAGTGCATGTCTCCCGTTCTTACAGATGGGTATTCCCGTTGTCTGAAAGGGTTTTGAATTACCAGAGATTTCAAAAACAGAGGATTGAAATCGAGCATTCGTGTATGGGATGTGTTGTTGCTGTTTTTAATGTAAAGATGTATATGACACATTATAGAAAGAAATGTTTTACATTCATGTGTTATGATATGAAAAAGTCCATGAAGTATTGTTTCTTGCGAATAACAAGAAAAAAGGTATGATTTGTAGAATTTATTATTTATAGAATATGCAGAAGATATATGCAATAGTAGTAACATATAACGGGAAGAAATGGTACGACCGCTGTTTGGGGAGTCTTCGTGACTCAGAAACACCAGTGGAAACCATAGTGATTGATAATGCGTCGAGTGACGGGACCGTGGAATATATCAAAGCGCATTTCCCAAATGTTCATCTGATTGAAAGCAAGGAGAATTTAGGTTTTGCAAAAGCCAACAATATCGGCATCCAGTATGCCATTGACAATAATGCCGACTATGTGTTTCTGCTCAATCAGGATGCGTGGATTGAAAAAGACACTCTGACGGAGTTGTTGCGCACCTTTGAGGACAATGAGAACGTTGGAATTGCGTCGCCGATACATCTAAACGGCGGCCACACAGGTCTGGATAAGAAATTCGCCCATTATATGGGCGAGGAGTTTGCCTCGGATGCATTTTTGCAAAAAACAAAACACTATTATAGAAGACCGTTTATCAATGCGGCCGCATGGTTGATAGGCAGGTCGTGCATAGAAACGGTGGGAGGTTTTGACACCCTGTTGTTCTTCCATTATGGCGAGGATGATAATTATTGCCAAAGGGTCCTGTATCATGGCCTTAATATCATTGCCGATACCCGTTGCACGATATGTCATGATCGCAAGGATAATGCAGACTATCAGGATAAGCATCGGGCCATGTCTTCGCTAACCCCTTTCACTAGGGAAAGAGTATCTTGGGGTGATATCAATAAGGGGTATGATTTTGCTCAAATGAAGAATAGCCTGAGGAAGAAAAGACTGAAAAAGTTATTGTTGTGTGAATTCCAAAAAGCAAGAGGAATAAAACAGGAGATAGCCTATATAGAATTGATAGAGTCGTCAAGAAGGATTAATGTTGAAAAGGGGCGGCATTGGCTGTGAAAAAATCAACTGCGGCAGCCAACGTTCAACTTTCAACTTTCAATTTTCAACTTTCAATTTTACCTGACGAGGGTGACGGTGCCCGTGCGGGAGTATCGCTCACTGGAATTGACCGTGGTGGTATAGACTGCACGCCAGACATAGGTGGCCTGGGGCACGGGCCGTCCATCGACATTGCCATCCCAAAAGCCTTCGGGACTGTCCCAATGATAAACAAAGGCTCCCCGGCGGTCGAAGATGTCGACCGAGAGGGTCGCAATGCGTCGACAATGGATTTGGAAAGTGTTGTTGTCGGCCTGTGTGGGGGTGAAGATATTGGGAGCATAGAGGCTGGGCTCCTCGAAAAAGAGGACCGTCTCGGCAGTGTCGTAACAACCCATCTCACTTTCGGCCACCAGTCGGACAATGACAGAATCATTGTCAAGGGGATAGCAGTATTGAAACTGGGTGCGCGTGTCGGTGGCATCGGGCAGGTACCATGTGCGGGCATTGCTGCCTGTACTATGGTCTGATAGCCATACGTCGCAACGGGTGTCGTTGTCGACATAATGGCGGCTGGCATTGATGCGGGCCTTTAGGTCGCGCGAGACATGGAGGTTCATAATAAGCAGGCTGTCGGCACCGTGTGTGGTGTAGATAAGAAGGGTGTCGCGATGGTCGTCGGCAAAGAGAACCCCGTTCCAATTGAGGGGCACGTCGTAGGGGCAGACCACGGTGTCGAGATAGGTTGTCTGATTGCGGTAGACGAAAAGCGTGTAATAGATTATGCTGTCGCAGCCATGACTGTTGGACTGGGGCAGGGCAATGACAACGGTGTCGGAGTCGTCGTTGAAGGTATGCCCATTGAAGGTGTAGGGCAGTTGGTTTTCGACAATGGTGTCGTTGATGACGGCATAGGTGATGCCGTCGTATACAATGGCGGTGTGGTAGAACATGCCATTGACAAATGTGTAGGTGCCGGGTTGTGTAATCTGGTATTCGTAGAACGGGAACGTGTCGCCTGG
This sequence comes from uncultured Bacteroidaceae bacterium, assembly GCA_964616965.1. GTDB lineage: Bacteria > Bacteroidota > Bacteroidia > Bacteroidales > P3 > Colimorpha. The sequence continues at coordinate 9,636 of CAZTVH010000029.1, forward strand.
GCAAAGGTGAGCATATACGGTGTCGTATACGGGACACGGTGGCATGACCACAATGTGTCGGACCGTGGTGTCTGCGCAGTCGCCATTGTCGATGCTGACCACTTGCACCACGTCGTACTCGCCCCAATGGTAGTTATGCAATGGGTTGGACTCTGTGGAGGTGGTGCCATCGCCAAAATACCATGTAACATTGTCGCACCTGCGATGGGTGTAGGTTGGATTCTCCTTGGTGGAACTGACGAAACTGCTATCAATAAAAGCTATCTGCTGGAGGCAGTCGACGGTGTCGGCAAGGCGGTAACCGAAGAGCGCGTTGGGGAAACGGTAGGCCGAACTGCCGAGCATGTTAAATCCGCAATAGGAGGAGTTGGCACCTACGAAACTGAGGTGACAGTAACAATTGACTGTGCTGTCGATGGAGATGGAGCGTTCGGAAGAGATGAGGCTGTCGGTAGCCGCATCACGCCAAGCATAGTTGAAGCCAAGGGGAGCCGTGAGGGTGTTGACACCTTCGCCACAGCGGTCGGCGACGAGCTGCTTGCGTCCGCAGGTGAAGTTGAAGTAGGCATAGCCATAATGGGAACCCTCGCCACAGTCGTAGGTGGTGAGCTGAATGTATACCCGACGGCCGTGAAGAGGTGACAGGTCGATGCCCACATAGGTCCAGTCTTTCCACCGGACATGGCCGTAGACATTCCAGCCCAAGGTGGAGTCGGCAATAAAGTCGGCAGAATAGCACCCGGCATCGATATCGGCCCCATATTCGTCTTTGAGTCTGAAGGTGAACCGGGGCTGGTTGGAAGCATTGTGGAGCGGGTCTTCGAGGACGGCGGCATATTTCATCGTAAGGAGGTCGTAGTAGGAGGTGTCGACATCGTAGGCGTAGGTGATGCCTTCTCCCTCGCTGCCACTAAGCCAGTTGCCAAGGCGGACGGTGGCGGTGTCGCCCACGGGAATGACGCGCAGCTGTCCGCCAGTGCGAGGGTCGGTCAGGAGCGAGTCGGCATCACGGTACACAGTGTGTCGAGAGCGTGCATCGGTGGAGCCATAGTCGATAGGGCTGGTACCCCAGAAAGGATAGGAGAAGGAACCATAGGTGGTGGAGACCATGCAGGAATTAAGGTTGGTATACTCGATGCATGGGGATGGGGAGTCGCAATAGGCATTGAAACCGTAGTAGTATTCGCAACCAGAGTCAAAATTCATGTCAGCATTGTTGAATACGGCCACCTGGTAATAGTCGCCAGAGGTTAGACCCGTGAGGAGGCAGTGGGTCGTGGTGCATTGGATGGTGTCGTAGTCGGTTCCCCAATTGTGGTTGAGCACCAATTGCCAGTGGGTGCCATTCCCGTATTCGGTCCACGACACATAAGCACTTGTCGTTGTGATGCTGTCGATGCGGACATCGCGGCAGTCTACGCTGTCTTGGTCGCAAATGGGGGTGTGGAAACTCTGCTGTCCGCAACTTTGGGCTATGGCGTCATCGACATTGTTGTTGCTGACGTCGTAGTCGTACCATTGGTTGTTGCTTAGATGGGTAAGGCGGGTATGTGTGGTGGTGCAGGTATCGACGTTGACTATGCTATCCCCATTCTTCCAATAATGCACATACCATACAGTGGCGTTGGTTCGGTCTGTCCAATGAATTTCAGCAGTGTGAGTACTGACGTAGGAGCAGTATATGCTATAGATGGGATAGAGCTGTCCGCAGGATTGGCCCCCTTGGGCAGGGGCTCCGCTACAGAGGTCGCCGGCGTGATTGTTGAAAACGCGGAAATAGTATTGGCTATACTGCAGATTTAAGTTGGGTATTTGGCAGTGTTGTTCGGTGACGGTAACCTGGCTATTGAGGTTGTATGGGTTAGTGCCATAATAGACAGTCCATGCGTTGGCATCTGTCGTATCGTTCCACATGAGCATAGCCGTGGACAGGCCATCAAAGGAGACACTGAGGTCACGGCATTCGAGGTTGGAACGGTCGCAGACGTGGAGATAGATGCGGTAGCCACTGGCGGGGAGGTATGAGTCGGCATGGAAATGGACGGTGGCGTGATGCCTGAGTAGTGGCAGGTTGTATTCTACGCCTTGCCCGTCGAAGGCATAGGTGGGGCTCCACCAACTGACATTGCTGTCGTAGATATGCAGATAGTCGCTGTCTTGCTTAATGTCATAAACGATGGAATCAATGATGATGTCGCCACTTGCCGAAACGAGGTTCAACCAACTATTGCAGGGCGAAGGATAGTTGTTGGTGTCCCCAGGGTCAAGTATCAGATATTGGTGTCCGGGCCAGATGGTGTCAACAGCACTTCCGTCGCGAGTGGTGTTGCAGGCCATGAGCAGCGTGTCGCGATAGACATTAGTGTCCGGGAAACCCGAAAAGGCCGCTTGGACAATATTGATACGGATGGCGGCACTGCCTTGTGTCACGGTGACGACTGCAGAACGGCTGGAGAGGTTAAGGTTGGTACCTACAGCTATCCGAAGGGTGTCGGCAGGGCCGCTGCCAGAGTTGGGAGCGAAGTGGACCCAGTTTTGCGAACAGCCTGCAGTCCAAGGCTGGGCGGTGGAGATGTCGGGGAAAATGACGGGGGACACGGTGCCACCCATAAAGGACAGGCTATAAGAGTAGTTGTCGCCATGGAGCACTTGGTCGGGCTCCACCCCTGCCAGCATGACATTGTGGGTATTGCAGAAAGGGAAGATGCCTATGACGTAGAACCCGTTGCAGTAGCCCTCCCAGCCCCAATTGACATGGAACCTCTCCACAGCGTCGTATCCATCAATGAGAAATGTCTGTCGGGAAGCGGAGCCAGCGTTTTGTCCACAGTATGGCACTACCCGGGCATGGTCGAGTTCATACTTCAAGGTGTCGCACCATTGGGTGGCAGTCATGCTGTCGCGACAGAGGAGCCGCATGCCACTGCGGTATCCCCAAAAGCGCCACAAGGCATTTTGAAGACAGTTGGTGGCGTTGGAGTCGGCACAAGAGAAATTGGATGTGCTGCTGTTGAGGCCGTATTGCGTTTCGGTGGCCACCCCGCAGTGGAACAGCAGTTGGGCTATCGCGTTGCGTTGGCTCCAACTGGTGTACCAGTCTATAGCGTCGGGCATGAGGTCCCATTGATAGGTGGTGGCACCGAAATTGGCATACAGGGGGCCATATGTGGAGTCGGTGTAGCTGTGCGAGCCTATGCCCGTGGCCGGGTATTGCCAATACCGCAGCACTTGGGCAAGGACTATGGCCTCGTCGCCCACACGGGTATGAGTGTTGGCCGAAGTGTCGTAGGGGCAGCTGTCGCTGTAGTAGCCCGTCTGCCCCCAATTGGAGGTGAGCAAGGGCCCGACGGCATTGCCGGTAGAGTATAGGGGTTGGTCGAAAGACTCTATGAGCAACTCCTCCCACTGCCGTCGGATGCGTCCGGTTGCCTCGACATTGTTGTAGATGGCATTGCCGATGGCTTGGGAATGGCTCTCAAGCAAAGCGCGTGCGCCCGCAACCTCGGTATCAAAATTGTTGGAGAACGAATAGCCTAAGATGGGCTGTACCCTATCGTCGCCCGCAACGACGACAAAGCCTTTGCCGACAGAAAAATTGAAGGCGTAGATGTGGTCGATGTTGAGGAGGCCTGTGATATCCAACACATCGCTGTGCGACACCGCATAGCCCATCTGGTTGGCAAACCTCACGGCTGCCTGTCGGGCTTGTTCGGGAGTAACGGGTTCGGCATGGAGGAATATGGGTAATAAAAGAAGAACAACAACTGATAATAACCGTTTCATTGAATAATGGTATTGATTGAGTGATTGGTAGTCCTGTTTAACAATTTAAATCATCGTGTTTATTCGCCACACATTAACACATTCAGTAAGCATATGCCAAACCATATTTC
>CAZTVH010000030.1:0-13461 GCA_964616965.1 uncultured Bacteroidaceae bacterium
TGGTGCGTTCCGCTCGGCGGTGATGAGCATCATCATCACCTTCTTTGCAGCCTTGGTATTCCGCACAGAGAAAGGCGTAGTTAGAACAAAAAAAAACTAACCCACTCACACATTAATACATTAACACATTCAAAATGGATATTTCAATCATTGTACCGCTGTTCAACGAAGACGAGTCGCTGCCCCATCTGGCAGAATGGATCGACCGCGTGATGAATGAGCATCAATTCGACTACGAGGTCATCATGGTCGACGACGGCAGCCGTGACCGTTCGTGGCAGGTGATAGAAGAACTACATACAAAGAACCCCAGATACAAAGGAGTGAAATTCCGCCGCAACTATGGCAAGTCGGCCGCCCTCAACGTGGGCTTCCGCCATGCCCAAGGCGACGTGGTCATCACGATGGATGCCGACCTGCAGGACAGCCCCGACGAGGTGCCCGAACTCTACCGCATGATTAAAGAAGAGGGCTACGACCTTGTGAGCGGATGGAAGAAGAAACGCTACGACTCTAAGCTGGCGAAAAACATCCCATCCAAGTTCTTCAACTGGACCACCCGCAAGATGAGCGGCATCAAGCTCCACGACTTCAACTGCGGCCTCAAGGCCTATCGCCACGACGTGGTAAAAAGCATCGAAGTCTACGGCGAGATGCACCGCTACATCCCCGTCATTGCCAAATGGGCTGGCTTCACCAACATCGGTGAAAAAGTGGTGCAGCATCGCAAACGCGAGTTCGGTGTCACCAAGTTCGGTCTCGACCGCTTTGTCAACGGCTACCTCGACCTAATGAGCATCATGTTCATGTCCAAGTTTGGCAAACAGCCCATGCACTTCTTCGGGTTGATGGGCACATTGGCCTTCCTACTAGGTTTTGTGGCCTTCGTCATCGTCTGCGTCCTGCGCCTCTGTGGCCGCATCGCGCTGACCAACAGCGTATGGTTCTATGTCTCCATGCTGTTTATCCTGATGGGCACGGTGCTGTTCATGGCAGGCTTCTTAGGCGAACTCATCTGCCGCAACTCTACCACTCGCAACCAATACTTGATTGAAAAGGAGGTGCTGTCATGAGTCTGCAATGCGGCATCGTAGGACTGCCCAACGTGGGCAAATCCACCCTCTTCAACTGCCTCAGCAACGCCAAGGCTCAGGCTGCCAACTTCCCCTTCTGCACCATCGAGCCCAATGTGGGGGTCATCACCGTGCCCGACGAGCGGCTGGCCAAGCTAGTAGAAATGGAACGCCCCGCCAGTGTGGTGCCCGCCACAGTGGAGATTGTGGACATTGCCGGACTGGTCAAAGGAGCCTCCAAGGGCGAAGGCCTAGGCAACAAGTTCCTTGGCGACATCCGCACCACCGATGCCATCATCCATGTGTTGCGCTGTTTCGACGACGACAACGTGACCCATGTCGACGGCAGTGTCGACCCCATCCGTGACAAGCAGACCATCGACCTCGAATTGCAGTTCAAAGACCTCGAAACCATCGAAAATCGGTACGACAAAGAGGTGAAAAAGGCCAAGTCCGGAGGTGATGCCAAGGCCAAGCGTCTGGTAGAAGTGATGGACCTCTACCGCGAAGCCCTGCTCTCTGGCAAGAGTGCCCGCACAGTCAAACTGGAGGAAAGCCAACAAGAGGCAGCAAAAGACCTCATGCTACTAACTGCCAAACCCATACTCTATGTATGCAACGTCGACGAAGCTTCCGTAGTGACCGGCAACCATTATGTCGACCTTGTGCGCGAAGCCGTGAAGGACGAAGAGGCCGAAGTGCTAGTCATCGGGGCAGGTATCGAGGCCGACATTGCCGAGCTTGAGACCTACGAAGAGAAGCAAATGTTTCTCGAAGACCTCGGCCTGAAGGAGTCGGGAGTCAACCGCCTCATCAAGGCAGCCTACAAACTGCTCAACCTCCAAACATTCCTAACCGCCGGCCCTAAGGAGTGTCGGGCATGGACATTCAAGAAAGGAATGAAAGCCCCTCAGACTGCAGGCATTATCCACAGCGACTTCGAGCGTGGCTTTATCCGTGCCGAGGTCATCAAATACGAAGACTACGTTGCCCTTGGCAGCGAAGCCAAGTGCCGCGAGGCAGGCAAGATAGCTGTCGAAGGCAAAGACTATGTAGTGCAGGATGGCGACATCATGCACTTTAGATTTAACGTATAGGCATGAGGAGAGGTTTTACAGGTGTCAAAGGGTTGAAATCCTTAATGGTACGCGGGCTGTGGGCGCATACCATCCTAACTCTTTCAGCCTTCATGCCCCTCCTAATCCTTGTGTCATGCTCCACGCAAAAGGCCAACTGGAGCAACATCCAATTCCACAACACCACCGCCCACTACAACATCTGGTGGAACGGCAACGAAAGTCTTAAGCAAGGGCTTAAGACAATGGAAACCACCTGCAAGGACGACTACACCCGCCTACTGCCCGTCTACAAGATTGCCGCCAAGGAAGAGAGCATGGCCATCTACCCTCAGCTCGACCGTGCCATCGAAAAGAGCATCAAGGGCATCAAAAAACACAGCATCTTCGTCAACGGTCAGGAACATGTGCCTTACATCGCCAAGTGCTACATCCTCACAGCCTACGCCACCTTCTACAAACACGACATCGCCAATGCCTCCAGCACCTGCCAAATGCTTGTGTCGCAATACAGCGGCACCGCCATCGCCGACGAAGCCGCCATTTTGCAAGCCCGCTGCGCCACGCTCGACAAACGCTACCAAGATGCCGAAAGCTCGCTCGACGAGCTAGTGGCCGCCCTTGGCAAAGGCAACTTCTCCTCCAAGCAGAAGCTCAACCTCTACCTGGCCATGTCCGAATGCACCCTGCCACAGGAGAAATACAAGAAAGGCGTGCAATTCCTCAAACTGGCCCTCGACGAACACCCCTCGCGCCAGCAAAAAGCCCGCATCTACTACATTCTAGGGCAGATATACCAAGAGCTCGACAAGCGTCCCACCGCCTCGAAATACTACGAAAAAGTGCTGAAATGCGGCCCCTCGTACGAGATGGAATTCAACGCCCGCCTCAACCTCGCCTCCTGCGCCGACCTTCAGCACACCGACCGCGAAAAGCTCGAACGGCTGCTCGACCGTATGCTCAAAGACAGGAAAAACGAGGAATTCCTCGACCAAATCTACTACGCCAAAGGCGAAATGTACATGGGTATGCGCGAAACCAAAAAAGCCTGCGAAGCATTCAAAACATCCACCGCTGTCTCCAAATCCAATCCGGCCCAGAAAGCCCGCTCCGCCCTCCGCCTTGGCGGCATCCTCTACGACAAACTGCAGGACTACGACCACGCCCAAACCTACTACGACACCGCAATGCACATCATCAAGCCCGACTACCCCCACTACGCAAACCACAAGTCGCGCTACGACATCCTCACCTCCCTCGTCTCCTACACCCGCGTCATCGACCGTAACGACAGCCTCATTGCCGTTGCCAACATGTCCGAGACCGAGCGCATGACCCTCATCAACGACAAAATAGCCGCCTACAAGAAAGCCGAAGAAGAAGCCAAAGAACGCGAACTGATGGAACAATTCGCCAACGATGCCAAGGCGCAACAAAACACCCTGCAGGGCGACTGGTACTTCTACAACAGCAACACCGTCCAAAAAGGCAAAGAAACATTCCGCCAACGGTGGGGCATGCGCAGCCTCGAAGACTACTGGTTCCTCTCCAAGAAAGGCTTGTTAGGCATGAACATGCTGTCGCAAAGCAACACCGACACCGAAGATGACGGCGAACAAACGACAGACACCGACGGCACTGGCGAAACAAAGAAAGAGGAGGACGACACCAAGACTGCCGCCAACGCCAACGACCCGCACAACGTGGCCTTCTACCTAAAAGACCTGCCCAAATCACCTGAAGAGCAAGACTCCATGCAGGCGCAGACTGCCACCTGCCTACTCAACGCCGGCTACATCTACTACGACGGCATCCACAACATACCCAAAGCCCTCGAATGCTACCTGCGCATGGCCAACAACTACACCACCAACAGCGACATAGTGCAGGCCTTCTTCATGCTCTACAAAATCTACGACAAACAGGGAAACACCCCCAACTCCAACTACTACCGCGACATGGTGCTGATGGGCTTCCCCGACAGCGACTTCTCCAACCTCATCCTCGACGAAGACTACTACAAAGAAATCCTACGTCGCAGCCAGCTCATCCGCGAGGACTACGACGAACTCTACACCCTCTACCGCAAACGCCGCTACGACGACGTACTCAACTCCGTCGCCACAGCCAAGGAACTCTACGCCAACGACCCCATGCTGGGCAAGTTCCGCTATTGGGAGGCCCTCGCCTACGCCCGCACCGACCGTAAAGACCAGGCCATCGCCACCCTACAAGGCATCATCGCCGACTACCCCAAGACCGACAGCATCGTCCCGCTGGCACAGTCCCAACTCGACTTCCTGATGGGCGACGGGGCCAACTACGTCACCAACAGCGGCTCCGACGAAACCGTCACCGACCCCATCTCCACCGACCCGACCACTCAGAGCCCTGCCGACCTCCAGGGAAAGCCCGCCGAGACACGCACCACCGCACCCGACAAACTCTCGCCCGAAGCAAACCTTTTCCGCTACAAGGCCGACATGGCCCACCAAGTCATCATCCTAGTGAAAGAAAAGAAAATACGCGCCACCCAGCTGCAAACCAAGGTGGGCACCTTCATAATGACCTACTACGCCAACTCGGGCTACAAGTCGTCGCCACTAATGTTCACCGACTCTACCCAGATGGTCACCATCAGCACCTTCATCAACGCTAGCGAAGCGAAAAACTTTGCCACCCACCTGCTACGCCCCGAAGGCCCCCTGGCCGACTACAGCCCCGACGACTACCAGGTATTTGCCATCTCCAAACAGAACTACACCACCCTCTACAACCGCAAGCGCGTTGATGCCTACCGCGAATTCTACAACAAATACTACCTAATCGACAAATAACACCCCTGCCACACAAAACCGATATAACAACATAAAATACACCAACATACCCATGAGCGACACAACCAACAGCCTTATCAACTCCATCACCGTGGGCACCACCATCAAAGGCGACATCGTTGCCAATGGCGACTTCCGCATGGACGGCACCCTCGAAGGCAACATCACCCTCACCGGCAAACTGGTAATCGGCGAAAACGGACGCATAGTAGGCAACGTGGTCTGCCAAAACGCCAACGTGATTGGCACCATCGACGGCAACCTCTCTGTCAAGGAGTTCCTCACCCTCTATGCCACCTCGCGCGTGCGTGGCGACATCGTGGCCAACAAGCTCGCCATCGAACCCGGTGCCTATTTCACAGGCAGCTGCCACATGCTCGACGAACTGACCGACTAGATTCCGCCCACCCCACTTCACATCCATTTCTCTTAAAATTAACCCAACCCAAACTCCCCACCACACCAACTCCCTCCTATAACCTATTTATTACCAATCCTTAATAAGTCGCCATCCGCTCTCCTAGCGGAGACAGAGCGGAGACGGAGTAGAGAACGAGTGGAGAACAGTGGGAGTAAAGCAAACCTAAAGGCATGACAGAGGACATACTGAAAAAACTGTATGAACAATGGGCGGGCGAGGCCGTGGGCGAGATGCTGGCACTCTCGGCCAACGGCAGCAACCGCAGGTATTGGCGCATCAAGGGTGAGAGGCATCGCTGCATAGCCGCCTACAATGCCGACGTGGCGGAGAACGAGGCGTTCTACTATTACAGCCGGGCATTGAAAACGCGGGGAGTACGGGTGCCGGAGGTATACGCCATAGCCGACGACAGGATGCACTACCTGCAGCAGGATTTGGGCGACACGACACTCTACGGGCTGCTGTTCGACAAGCGGCGCAAGGGCGGCGGGTTCGACAACGAGATGTTGGAGCTGTACAAGCAGGTGCTTGCCGACTTGGCACAGATGCAGGTGGCAGGCCGCGACATGGACTTCAGGTATGCCTATCCACGCACCGATTTCGACGCGCAGTCGCTGCAATGGGACTTGAACTATTTTAAATACTACTTCCTCAAGATGAGGTATATCCCGTTCAACGAGGAGCTGTTGGAACGCGACTTCCACACGTTTACGCAATACCTGCTCGGCACGGACTGCAGCTATTTCTTGTACCGCGACTTTCAGTCGCGCAACATCATGCTGGCAGAGGGTGTGCCATACTATATCGACTACCAAGGGGGTAGGAGAGGGGCCGCGCAGTACGACGTGGCATCGCTGCTCTACAGCGCCAAGAGCGATTTGCCCGAAGTGGTGCGGCAGGAACTGCTGTCGTACTACATAAACTGCCTGTCGGACAGGCAGAAGATAGTGCGCGACGACTTCGAAAAAAGGTTCTACGGCTATGTGCTGGCCCGCGTCATGCAGGCGTTGGGAGCTTACGGCTATAGGGGATATTTCGAGCGGAAGGACTATTTCTTAGGCAGCATACCCCTGGCCATCCGCAACCTGAAGCAGGTGGTGGAGAGCCATCCGCTGCCCATCGAGTTGCCGCACCTGCAGCAGGTGTGGCAGGCCATCGTCGAGTCGGAAGAGGCTGCCAACCCCACCGCCACGGCGACGGGGCTGACGGTGACGGTGACGAGTTTCTCATACAAGAAAGGGCTGCCGCAAGACCCGTCGGGCAACGGCGGAGGGTATGTGTTCGACTGCCGCGCCCTGCCCAATCCGGGAAGCTATCCGGAGTACAGATGCTACACGGGCAAGGACCGCCCGGTGATAGACTTTCTGGAGGGCGACGAAGAGGTGGAGCTGTTTCTAAGGGGTGTGCAACAGTTGGTAGGGGCATCCATTAAGAAGTATCAAGAGCGCAACTTCACCAGTCTGGCGGTAAGTTTTGGCTGCACTGGAGGGCAGCACAGGTCGGTATACTGTGCAGAAAGACTCGCAAAATGGATTTTAGATAACTTTGATTGCCAAGTAGATATAAAGCACCGGGAACAATAGCAAAAAAAAGTTTTTCACTTTTTTTCATTACCTCACACTTTTTTTGTATCTTTGCAAACTGATTGAATAAACAAAAATACTATTATAACATGAAGCAAAAAACATTAATTCAGATCATCCTGGCTTTGGTAATAGTCGGACTGGCAGTCTGGCTGTATTCGAGCATAATGAAGCCTGTGAAGTTTGACAACGAGTACACGAAACGTCGCGACGCTTGCGCCGAGAAGCTGAAAGCCATCCGCACCCTTGAGGAAGCTTACAAGGTGACATACGGTTGCTACACCGGCAGTTTCGACACCCTGTTCAACCGTCTGCTGAATGAGGACAGCATGAAGGTGGTGAACAAGAATATCAACTACGACAAGATTCCTGAGGATGTGGACATCAACGACATGACCGAGGGCGACGCCATCAAGGCCGGCTATATCTCGCGCGTGGTGGAGTATGTCAACCCCATCGAGAACTTGCGTCAGAACAAGAAGTTCCATCTCACCAACGAGGAGATTTTGAACCTGCGCTATGTGCCCTATCCCCGCGACAAGAAGTACGACTTCAACCTGCAGGCGGGCTTCATCGAGAAGAGCGGCTACCAGATGCCCGTGTTCGAATGCATGGTTAAAATGGAAGACCTCCTGTCGGACCTCGACCACCAGCTGGTGGTGAACAAGCTCGCCGAGCTGGAGCAGAACCACCGCTATCCGGGCTGGAAGGTGGGCGACATGACCCAGGCCATTACCGACGGTAACTTCGAATAGGATGACTGACCGCGTCACATCGATTATCACGACAGACAAGGCAGTCGCCACTGACGAACTAAGATTATCCATTTGCCTTCGGACGAATGGATTTTCTTTTTCGACAGCCACGGTAGGGGGGGAGCTGCTGACATTGGGCGAGGCGGAGTTCGACTTCCAACGCCCTATCAGCCAGCTGCCACAGGCTTTGAAAGGCCTGTTGGACACCAACGGCATACCCACCTTTGGCTGCAAGGAGGCGAGGCTGGTGGTGCCAGCCGAGTGTTTTGCATGGGTGCCTGAGCACCTGTATGATGCAGCACGCGACCGCCAGTATCTGAGTTTGGTGGCACATGTCGACAGCGGGTTGGGCGTGTATCATGCGCGCTCGGGCTGCGTGAAGTCGTATATGGTGTTTACCGCTCAGGCGGAGGTGGTGACGGCTTTCAAGTTGGCCATACCGGGCATCGACGTGGTATGCCAGCATTCGGTACTGGTGAACGAGATGCTGATGCAACGTAGTGCTCAACACCCGATAGTGTTGATGCATGTGCGCAACGGGGCAGGGGACTTTGAGGCCTTTTTCAACAGGCAGCTGCTGATGAGCAACAGTTTCGCCGCCACGGGCGAGGGTGAGTTGTTGTACCACGCCTTGGAGGTGATGAAGAAGCTGCATCTGGAGACCCCCGACATGGAGTTGGCGATATGTGGCGAGGTGGGGCGCGAGATTTATGCCATGCTGCAGCACTATTTCCCCAACGTTTCGCTGTATACCGGCCGTCCGTTCTCATACACCAACCCCGAATTCCAGACGCTCCACAGCTATAGGCATATACTGCTTCTTGATTAATAAACACATTTTATCATTAAAACTATAATATAATCTTCATGCGCATAATAGCCGGATCGCTCAGGGGACGAAGACTCAACCCGCCAGCCTCGCTGCCCGTCCGCCCAACGACGGACATGGCCCGCGAAAGCCTGTTCAATATCTTGAACAACTATGTGGACTATGAGGAGTGTGCGGTGATGGACCTCTTTGCAGGCACGGGAGCCGTGTCGTTGGAGTTTGTTTCGCGCGGGGCCAGGGAGGTGACGGCAATAGACATCAACGGCCAGTGTACCGACTTTATCAAATCGGCGGCCACACAGTTTGGCGTGAAAAACCTGCATGTGGTGCGAGCCGACGTGTTCGACCTGCTGAAGAGGGCCTACAAGAAATTCGACATCGTGTTTGCCGACCCGCCATACGCATTGGAGAACCTCGCCAACCTGCCCGACATGGTGTTCGAACACGACATTCTGACCGACGACGGCATCTTTGTGCTGGAACATCCAAGAGAATATCAGTTTGAGGAACACCCACATTTCTGGCAGCACCGCCACTATGGCAAGGTGAACTTTACATTCTTTGCAAAAAAAATTGAGGAATAAAACTTTATAATACTAAAAATCTATGAAGGCTGTAGTAAGAACAAACTTTTCCTTTCCCAAGCAGAAGAGTCTCTATGTGGGGAAAGTGCGCGACGTGTATAATATCGACGACAAATATATGGCTATGGTGGTGAGCGACCGCATCAGTGCGTTCGACGTGGTGCTGCCCAAGGGCATACCGTATAAAGGGCAGGTGCTGAACCAAATAGCGGCCCAATTCTTGGATGCCACCGCCGACATTGTGCCAAACTGGAAGTTGGCCACGCCCGACCCGATGGTGACCGTGGGACTGAAGTGCGAAGGTTTTAAGGTGGAGATGATTGTGAGAGGATATTTGGCCGGCAGTGCCTGGCGCGAGTACAAGGCAGGAGCGCGTACGCTCTGCGGTGTGCCGCTGCCAGAGGGCATGATTGAGAACCAGAAGTTTCCGACACCCATCGTCACGCCGACGACCAAGGCCGAGGAGGGACACGACGAGAATATCTCGCGCGAAGAGATTATCCGCACGGGGCTGGTGTCGCAGGAGGACTACGACCAGTTGGAGAAATATGCCCTGGCCCTGTTCCAGCGTGGCACAGAGATGGCTGCCGCCAAAGGACTGATTTTGGTGGACACCAAATACGAGTTTGGCAAGCGCGACGGGAAGATTTATCTGATTGACGAGATACACACCCCCGACAGCAGCCGCTATTTCTATGCCGAAGGCTATGAGGAACGTCAGGCCAAGGGCGAGCGCCAACGCCAGCTGTCGAAGGAGTTTGTGCGCGAATGGCTGATGGAGAACGGGTTCCAAGGTAAGGAGGGACAGCAGGTGCCCGAAATGACCGACGAGATTGTGAACAGCATCACCGACCGCTACATAGAGCTGTATGAGCACATTACGGGCACCAAGTTTCAGAAGGCGGAATCCTGCTCGGATGTCGAGGCACGCATTGAGAAGAATGTGACGGAATGTCTCAAAAGCCTTTCCTAATCCCCCTCATGGCCTATGGAAATAGAACGCAAGTACTTGGTGCGCAGACTGCCAGAGAATATCGACCAGTACGAGCACTATGAGATAGAGCAGGCATACCTCTGCACGTCGCCCACCCTGCGAATTCGCAGGATGGGCGACAACTATATCCTTACGGTTAAGGAAAGAGTGGTGCTGGAGGGCTCGTCAGCCATACACAACAGGGAGGAGGAGTTTCGGCTCAGTGCCCAGAGTTTCCAGCGGCTGTTGAGCAAGTGCGACAGCGGAAGGGTAGGGAAGACCCGCTACCGCATCGACCTGCACAAGCTGACGGGCAACGAGAGGTACAAGGGGCTTGTGGCCGAACTGGATGTGTTTCATGGAAGGCACGAAGGGTTGGTACTTGTGGAGGTGGAGTTCAAAGATACGGAATCTGCCAATGGCTTTGTGCCGCCCGACTGGTTTGGAGAGGATGTCTCTTCCGACCCTTGCTACCGCAATAGTTTTCTAGCCTCGATGCCATGAAGAAAATCCCCCATACGTTTACTATCGTTTTCGCACTGATTTTGTTGGCGGCAATCTGTACATGGTTGGTGCCAGCAGGCGAGTTTGTACGCGAGACTGTCACAATCCAGAACGCCGACGGGAGTACCGCCAGCCGTGAAGTGGTGCAGACCGGCTCGTTCCACTATGTGGAGAGCCAGCCACAGACTTGGCAGGTGTTTTCATCGTTGTTTAACGGATTTGTCGACAAGGCGGACATTATCATCTTTATCCTCATGGTGGGCGGGGCTTTTTGGATACTCAACAACAGCCACGCCATCGACGTTGGGGTGATGGCGTTCCTGCGCCGGGTGCTTCGGTTGAACAAGTACCGACTGCTCAGAAAGATGGGGGTGGAGAACATTATCATCGCCCTTATTATGATAATGTTCAGCCTGTTTGGAGCCGTATTTGGCATGAGCGAGGAGACGATAGCTTTCGTCATTATCTTTGTACCGCTGGCTATATCAATGGGTTACGACTCGATTGTGGGTGTCTGCATGTGCTATGTTGCGGCGCATATTGGCTTTGCCGGTGCCATGCTTAACCCCTTCACCATCGGTATAGCACAGGGCATTGCCGAATTGCCCATCTTTTCCGGGCTGGAATACCGCTTCTTGTGTTGGATAATACTCACTATCATAGGCATAGCCTTTGTTCTGTGGTATGCTAACAGGGTGAAACGCAACCCCGAAAAGTCGCCCATGTATAAGCTAGACGACTACTGGCGGCAACGCGCTATGGAGCAACAGGACAATCCAATTGTGTACCATTCGCCTGTCGTGGCGTGGATTATGTACGGGCTATTGTCTGTGACGATGATTGTTTGTGCCATTTTTTACCCATCCACAACGATAGCTATCGGTGGGGGGGAGGCATCAATGCCGGTGCTACCAGTCCTTGCGGGGCTATTCGTGTTGACTGGATTCTTTATGTTGCGAAAATCCGTACACTTCTTTATCTTAGACATCCTGCTGTTTACCATCTGCTATCTTGTTGTGGGGGTATTGGGCTACGGGTGGTATGTAATGGAAATCTCTGCATTGTTTCTGGCTATGGGCATTTGCAGCGGCATTGCCGACAAACAGAGTGCCGACGACATTGCAAAACTCTTTCTCGCTGGGTGTAAGGACATTCTTTCGGCGGCCTTGGTAGTGGGGCTTGCCAGCGGCATCATCTTCATTTTGAGAGACGGCAAGGTGATAGACACCATCCTGTACGGACTCACCCGCTCGCTGGCTGAAACGGGCGAAGTGGCATCGGTAGGGGTGATGTATGCCTTTCAGACACTGCTCAACTTGATTATGCCTAGTGGGTCGGCTAAGGCAGCCTTGACTATGCCCATCATGGCCCAGTTTGCCGACCTCATCAACGTCAGCCGCCAGACCACTGTGCTGGCATTCCAATTCGGTGATGGTTTTACCAACATGATAACCCCGACAAGTGGTGTCCTTATTGCCTGCATCGGTGTAGCAAAGATACCATACGCCACATGGGTCAAATGGATTTGGAAATTCATTTTGTCATTGATACTGATTGGTTTCCTACTCATTCTACCCACCTTGTTTATTCATTTTCCAGGCTTTTGATTCGATGAAAAAGACTCTCGTTTTTCTATTTGCAATAGCATTTTTTGCCCATCTCCACGCACAGGACTCAGCCTATGCCCGTCAAATTATTAAAGACCTCTCATCTAAGGGGATGTATGGTCGATGTGCCAGCTATCGTGGCGACAGCATTGCTGCGGCCTATCTGGCAGGGGAGATGAAACGCCTTGGCATTCTTCCGCTGCAAGTAGACTATTTTCAAAACTATACCTACAACTGCTATAGCCTTGAAGGGGACATATCCCTCAAGATTAATGGGGTAGAGCTTGAACCCTACACACAATATCGCGTCTACCCAACAGCCCGCCATGCTACACCTAGCAAACTAAACAAAGCCTCTTGGAAAAAACAACTGAAAGATGGCACTTGGCTTATAGGTGTCAATAAGTTAGACACTTATTCACCTTGGGTTGTCGACAAGGAACGTCCTGACCCCATCTGCATAGAAATCATTGAAACAGCCCTGCCTAAAAAGGTGAAGAAAGTGGTGGTCGACATCCCTCTCCAATACCGCTCCAACTACCTCGCTCGTAACGTGGTGGGGTATGTGCCAGGCGTTGTTGACACCATGATAGTTTTCACCGCCCACTACGACCATTGCGGCATCATGGGCGACAAAGTATTGTTCCCCGGTGCCCACGACAATGCCAGCGGCACTGCTGCCGTCATGGACATCGCCCGTATTGCCAGCCAGAAACGACCCTATTACACTATGGTTTTCATGCTCTTCAGTGGCGAAGAGACGGGACTCAGAGGCTCCAAATCTTCCGCAGACCATCCTCTTATAGAATTCAATAAAGTGAAATTGCTTTGCAATATCGACATGTTCTGCGGTGGCGACGAAGGGTTGATGGTCTTCAATGCCAACAGCACGGATACCAAGCCTTACTTCGACCAACTCAAAGCAATAAATGAAGAGAGCCAAGCTGCCCTCAATCTCCGTCCTCGCGACAATTCGCCAAACAGCGACCATTTCTGGTTCAGCAACTATTGTCCAGCCATTTTCATCCTCACCATGGGCCAACCGTACGGTGGCTACCATGACCCGGACGACACCTGTGAAGCCTGCTGCCTTGGTCACTACCTCGACTACATGAAAATGATACTGCAACTTGCAGGCCTAGAGCAATAGCAATCCCATTCCGCACAAACCACACTGAGGCCAAACACGGCCTCAACCCAAATAGCATTTCCATCCCAA
>CAZTVH010000031.1:0-13066 GCA_964616965.1 uncultured Bacteroidaceae bacterium
GTTGGTTTCTTCGCAACCGTCGTTTTCTCGCCTCGGCATAGTGCAAACACTGCGTGATTTGCCCTCTGCACTCGGCTTATCGAAAACGTTTCTTATGGCAGAGAGATTTATTCGCTGATATTGCCCGCAAAGCTTTGCGCCACCCTATTAACGTAGGTTTTTGAGACTGGAATGGTTTTGTTGCTTTGTGCCAACTCAATCACCATGCCATCCTTCACCTTACGTATCAATTTAATATTCTCCAGATTGACTAGATAGCCACGATGACAGCGCAGCATGCCCATGTTGGCATAGGTGCCTTCTACATTCTTCATCGAGTTGTGAAGAATGAAACAGTCCTCGTGGTCTTCATTCATATAGTGAATATTAGTATAATTGTCTGAAGCTTCGATGTAGAGCACATTGCTCTTCTTGGTGGCAAACACGAGACGGCCCCCACGGTCGAAAAAGTTGAGCGTATCGCCCACCATCGACTTTTGCTGTTCTTGTGACGGCATCATGGCATGAAGTGCGTTGATTTCCTGCCGCTTCTCTTCAAGCAAGAAGATAAGAATGGAAATAACATAAGGAATCAGCAATATGCCCAAAATATCAAGGAATATGCGTACCATCAACTGAGAGAAAGAAATATCCTCCCGCATATTGATACCGTCGGCCAGAAGTGTCAGTGCCAAAGTGAAGACAATAATCTCTACAAGAATCCAAAGAGCATATCCTGCAATGTGAATAGAGTGATTCTTCTGAAAATGATATAGCAAAATGCGGCTTACAAGCATTATTCCAAAGCCTGTTGCCACAACAATAATGGTATAAAATGGCAGATGAAACCTAGAGAGAGCATCGCTCATGCGCATCACGCCAAGCGGTCTGTATATGGCCACAAAAGTAGATGCAAAGAGAGCTACACATACCAAAAAAAGTACAATACTGCGTTTTTGAGTCAAAAAATGGGGTGCGTGAAGCTCCATTTTGGTCAATGTGTCGATAGTTAATTTTTGTTTTTCGTCCATTTTAATCGAATTTCGCCCAAAATAACGCCACTTTGCCCATAATATTATATAAAATGTCCTTTTTTTTCGCCCGTTTCATTATTTCTGTGTTACTTTGCACTCGCAAAAACTAATGTTAAATACTATGAAAATTATTGGAACAGGAAGCGCAGTACCGTCAAAAAGCGTAAGCAACGAAATGCTGACAGGCTTTCTAAACACCAGCGACGAATGGATTTCGACCCGCACAGGTATACGTACTCGCAGAATTCTAACAAACGAAAAACTCGAAGACCTGGCACTCGAGGCCACTCGTGCAGCCCTCGAATCTGCCAAAATATCCCCCGAAGACGTGGACTTTTTTATTTGTTCCAACGTCTCGAACAATTATGTCACCCCTTCACTGAGTGCAATTGTTCAAGAGGCAGTGGGTAGCCATGCCCCCTGCATCGACCTCAATGGTGCCTGTGCCGGCTTTATCTACTCACTCGACTTTGCCGATGCCTATTTACAGACCGACCGCGCAAAAAACATTTTAATCCTCTGTGCCGAGGAACCCACCCGCTTCTGCGACTGGCACCAACGCGAGACCAGCGTCCTTTTCGGCGACGGTGCCGGTGCCGTGGTGGTGACGAAAGGTGACGGTCTACAGTCGTTGCACCTGACGGCTTCGCCCGACAAGGATGTCATCTACTATAAGCGCCGCTTGGAAAACACCCCCTACGAGCATCGTGGTGTGGACGTAGACGAGCCATTAGTAATGCAGGGACGCGAAGTGTTTCGCATGGCTGTCGAGTCTTCGCAGAAAGACCTTGACATTGTGATGACTAAAGCCGGTGTCACTTCTGAGCAGGTCGACTATTTCCTGCTTCATCAGGCCAACATGCGCATCATCAAGGCCATCCGTGAGCAAATCAAGCAACCCGAAGAGAAGTTCCCAACTAACATCGAGCGCTATGGCAACACCTCGTCTGCCAGCATCCCCATTCTGCTTGACGAGCTCTCGCGCGAAGGCAAGCTGCATCAAGACGCCATTTTGGCTCTGAGCGCCTTTGGTGCCGGATTTGTTACGGGTGCCGCTGTGATGAAGTGGAACGCTATCAACTATTAATAATAATGAATACAATAAAAT
Organism: uncultured Bacteroidaceae bacterium; assembly: GCA_964616965.1. Taxonomy (GTDB): domain Bacteria; phylum Bacteroidota; class Bacteroidia; order Bacteroidales; family P3; genus Colimorpha. The sequence goes on from CAZTVH010000031.1 coordinate 2,122, forward strand.
GAAAAGAGTTGTCATTACCGGACTGGGATGCATCACCCCTCTGGGAAACAATATAGATACCCTGTGGAATGGCTTGATAAATGGCGTTTGTGCCATCGACTTTATCAAGAGCATACCCACTGATAACCTTCCTGTCAAGCTGGCAGCAGAAGTAAAGAATTTCGACCCCATAGCCGAAGGCATCGACCGTGCCACAGCCCGCCACAACGATAGCTATGCCCTCTATGCCCTTGCTGCCGCACGGCAGGCAATGGAAGACTGCGGAATTGAAGTCGGTCGCGACGTGGCCCCTGAACGTATTGGATGCGCCATCGGGTCGGGCATCGGCGGCATACAGACCTTCTTGCACGACCATTGCGTGCTGTTGAACGAGGGCCCCCGCCGTGTTCCACCACACTTCATCCCCATGATGATTGCCAACATTGCCTCTGCCGATGTGGCCATCATGTTCCATGCCGAAGGCCCCAACCTGCCTGTCGTCACAGCCTGTGCTACGGGCACCCACTCCGTGGGCGAGTCGTTCCGCATGATAAGAGAGGGCGCAGCCGACGTGATGATTACTGGCGGTAGCGAGGCTGCCATCACCGACATTTCTATCAGTGGCTTTGCCAACAGCAAGGCTCTTGCCACCAGCACCGACCCTGCCGCCGCTTCGCTACCCTTCGACATGCGTCGCAAAGGCTTTGTCATGGGCGAAGGCGCAGGCGTTTTGATTCTCGAAGAGTACGAACACGCCGTGGCTCGCGGAGCCAAGATATATGCCGAGGTGTGCGGCTATGGCAACACCTGCGATGCCCACCACTACACCGCCCCGCGTCCCGACGGCAAGTGCGCCGCCAATGCCATCGCTTTGGCCCTTCAAGGCGCAGGCTACAAAGACACCGAAAAGCTATACGTCAATGCCCACGGCACCGGCACTCCACTCAACGACAAGACCGAGACCATGGCACTAAAGATTGCTATGGGAGAAGAGGTTGCCCGCAAGGCTGTCATCAGCTCCACCAAGTCGATGGTTGGTCACATGCTAGGTGCGGCAGGTGCTGTCGAGGCCATCATCTCTGCCCTGACGTTGAAAAACGGCATTGTGGCCCCAACTATCAACCTGAACGAACCCGACCCCGTGTGCGACCTTGATTACACACCCCATACCGCACGCGAATACACCGCCGACGTGGCCATTTCCAACTCGTTTGGTTTTGGTGGGCAGAACGCCTGCATCGCACTAAGAAGAATCTAAAAACACAACAACCATGCAAAGAGAAGAGACAAAGACCTTCCTCCCCCATCGCGAGCCCATGTTGCTGGTCGACGATGTGGAAATGGTAGGAGACCAAGCCATTGCGCATTATCATGTAAAAGGCGATGAATTCTTCCTTCAAGGACATTTCCCCGGCTACCCCGTAGTGCCCGGCGTCATCATCTGCGAAATCATGGCCCAGTCGTGCTGCATCCTTATCCGCGAAGAATTGGAGAAAGGCTGCACCCCCTTCTACAGCGGCATCGACGGTGCCCGTTTCAAACATCAGCTGCGTCCGGGCGACACCCTCACCATCGAAGGCCGTATCACCAATCGTCGTGGACAGACTTTCTTTGTCGAAGCCAAATCCACCGTCGAAGGACAACTATGCTGCAAAGGCAATCTGATATTCACCCTTGTTCCTAAAACCAATCAACAATAATAAAGAATATGAACTTACTCCAAAATAAAACTGCCCTTATCACAGGTGCCTCACGAGGCATCGGACGCAGCACCGCACTCCTATTTGCCGAAGAGGGTGCCAACGTCATCTTTACCGACCTACGGGAAAACGAGAACAGCCAATCGCTCGTCGAAGAGCTCACCGCCAAAGGTGTCAAAGCCATGTTCGTTGCCGCCAACGCTGCCGACTACGACGAGACCCTGACCGTCGTCAGCAAAGTGGAAAAAGAGTTTGGACGTTTAGACGTGCTGGTAAACAATGCCGGCATCACACGCGACAATCTGCTCCTACGCATGTCGCCCAACGACTGGGATGCCGTCATCCAGACCAACCTCCGTTCGGTGTTCAACTATTGCAAGGCTTTTGCCCCCATGATGATTAAGCAGCGCAGCGGTTCCATCGTCAACATCAGTTCCATCGTTGCCATCAATGGCAATGCCGGCCAGTGCAACTATGCTGCTGCAAAAGCCGGCATCATCGGCTTCACCCGTTCGTTGGCCAAGGAACTCGGTGGTCGCAACATCCGCTGCAACGCCGTTGCCCCCGGCTTCATCGAGACTCCCATGACCCAACAACTCAGCGAAGAGGCTCGCAAAAATTGGATGGCTCAGATTCCTCTGCGCCGTGGCGGTACCGACATCGATGTTGCCCGTGTCAGCCTATTCCTTGCCTCCGATTTGGCCGGATACGTCACAGGTCATGTCCTTTGCTGCGATGGTGGCCTGGTTCTGTAGTCTGCAATCAACAAGCAACAACACCCAATGGAAAAAACGCTTGAACAAATTTCATCAGAGATAGTCGAACTGGTTGCTGACCATCTCGGCCACCCCAACGCTATTAATCTGGACGACCGTTTGGATGGCGACCTCTGTGCCGACTCTATCGATATAGTAGAACTCATCATGTTCATCGAGAGCCAATACGACATCGAGCTGCCCGAACACGAGACAGGCGAGATGAAGACTGTTCGCGATATTGTCAATCAAGTTTATAAAGATATTAATCAAAAATAGACACCATGTATGAACTCAAATTTGTGGTGATTGCAAAACATTTTCCCGATACACACAATGTGGGAGGCGATGCCATGAACCCCGACGGCACTGTAAACCGTGCCGCCCTGCCCACGGTATTCAACCCCGAAGACCTTAAAGCCCTCGAAATGGCCTTGCAGGTAAAGGACCGTATGCCCGACAGCCATATTACCGTTGTCACCATGGGGCCCCAGAGAGCCTCCCAAATCATCAAGGACTCTTGCGCTCGCGGTGCTGACGACGGCTTCGTGCTCAGCGATGCACGTTTTGCCGGCTCCGACACACTGGCTACCTCCTACGCCCTTTCGCAGGCCGTACGCCAGCTCGGTAAAGTAGACCTCGTATTCTGTGGTCGGCAGGCCATCGATGGCGACACCGCCCAAGTAGGCCCCCAGGTGGCAGAAAAGCTAGACATCCCTCAAGTCACCTATGCCGAGGAACTGTGCGACGTGAATGCCGACACCATCGTGCTGAACCGCCGTCTGGCCGACGGTGTCGAGCAGGTGCGCTGCACCTTGCCCGCCCTTGTCACCGTCACCGCCTCAGCACCCGACTGCCGCTATCCTCACGCCCACCGTCTTCTGCGCCTTGCCAAAGAGGAAGTCCGTTTCCTCAATGCCGACGATGTCAACCCCGACCTCTCCCGTTTGGGCCTGAAAGGCTCCCCCACCAAGGTGAAGAAAATCGACAACATAGTCCTTTCCCACAAGGAAAGCTGCCAAGTCGATGCCACCCCCGAGGCCCTCTCGCAGCTAATGGCAACGCTGTCGAAAGAACATATCATCTCGTAACCACAACACCCTAATCAAAAAAGTCGATTCAATGAACAATGTTTTGGTATATTGCGAACTGACCCGCAACAACCATATTGCCGATGTCAGTCTTGAAATCTGCACCAAGGGGCGCCAACTGGCCACCGAGATGCATGGCAAACTACAGGCTGTGGTGGCAGGCAACAACATCGAACAGGCCGCCAAAGAACTCTTCCCCTATGGTGTCGACGAGGTCTTTGTAGCCAACGACAGCCGCCTTGCCTCCTACCGCACCCTACCCCACTTCACCGCTCTGAGCCAAGTCCTTGAGCAGCAACAGCCCGACGTGGTGCTCTTCGGCGCCACCACCGTCGGTCGCGACCTCGCTCCCCGCATCTCCTCCTACCTGCGCTGCGGCCTCACCGCCGACTGCACCGCCCTCGAACTGGGCCCACACGACGACGCCAAGAGTGGCAAACACTACGAGCAGCTCCTGCACCAGATACGCCCCGCCTTTGGCGGCAACATCATCGCCACCATCGTCTCGCCCGAAACACGTCCGCAAATGGCCACTATCCGCGAAGGCGTGATGAAGAAAGAGGTGTTCGATGCCAAACATCAGGGCACCATCATCCCGGTCGACCTCGGCAACGCCCTCGACGCTGTCGACGGTGCTGTCACCATCCTCCACAGCGACATCGTCGAGAAGAACATCAACATCAAAGGTGCCCCCATCATCGTGGCCGGCGGCTACGGCATGGGCAGCAAGGAGAACTTCCAACTTCTCCACAAGCTGGCCCACCAGCTTGGTGGCGAAGTGGGTGCCACCCGCGCCGCTGTCGATGCCGGCTTTGCCGAGAACGACCGCCAGATTGGCCAGACCGGTGTCACCGTCCGTCCCCGCCTCTACATCGCCTGTGGCATATCGGGCGCCGTTCAGCACCGTGCAGGCATGGACCAGTCCTCTAAAATCATTTCCATCAACACCGACCCCCAGGCACCCATCAATGCCATCGCCGACTACACCATCATTGGCGATGTCACCACCGTCCTGCCGATGCTGATAGACAGTTGCAACAATATCTTGAAATAGCCATGAACTTTTATACCGACAACCCTAGTCTTTCATTACACCTACACCACCCCGATATGGTGCGTGTGGCCGAAACTGCCGAAAAAGGCTTCACCGAGCAGGGCACCGCAGTCCCCGCCAACAGCGAAGAAGCCATACAGCAGTACGAAATGATTCTCGACCTCCTCGGCAACATCTCTGCCGAGGTCATTGCCCCCAATGCCGCCGATGTCGATTTGGAAGGTCCGCACCTGGTAGACGGTCGCGTGCAGTACGCCGCCGGCACCCGCAAGAACCTCGACACCCTCGTGCAGTCAGGCCTCTACGGCATGACCCTCGAACGTCGCTTTGGCGGTCTCAACATGCCCCGCGTCGTCGCCGTCATGGCTGCCGAGATTATCGCCCGTGCCGACGTGGGCTTTGCCACCATCTGGGGCCTGCAAGACTGTGCCGACACCATCCAGCAGTTTGCCTCCGAGGAACTCAAGCAGAAGTTCCTCCCCCGCATACAGGACGGTGCCACCTGCTCGATGGACCTCACCGAGCCCGATGCCGGTAGCGACCTCCAGTCCGTGCGCCTCCGCGCCACCTTCGACGAGGCCAACAAATGCTGGCGCCTGAACGGTGTCAAGCGCTTCATCACCAACGGCGATGCCGACATACACCTCGTGCTTGCCAGCAGCGAAGAGGGCAACACCGACGGTCGCGGCCTCTCCTACTTCGTCTTCGACCGTGCCGACGGAGGCATGACCGTTCGCCGCATCGAGAACAAGATGGGCATCAAAGGCTCCCCCACCGCCGAGTTGGTCTTCAACAACGCTCCTGCCCAGCTCGTTGGCGAACGCCGCCTAGGGCTCATCAAATACGTCATGTCGCTCATGAACGGTGCCCGCCTCGGCGTGGGTGCCCAGTCCATAGGCCTCTGCGAGGCCGCCTGCCGCGAAGCCGACATCTATGCCGCCACCCGCGAACAATTTGGCCACCCCATCGGCAACTTCATCCAGGTGCAGGACATCCTGCGTGCCATGCATGCCCGCACCCTCGCCGCCCGTACCCTCATGTACGAGACCGCCCGCTACGTCGACCTCTCCGCCGCCTCCAAACAGGCCTCGCGCGTGGCCGACATGCTCACACCCCTCGTCAAGCTTATGGCCAGCGAGTATGCCAACCGTTGCGCCTACGACTGCATACAGATACACGGCGGCAGCGGATTTATGAAAGAATACGCTTGCGAACGTCTCTACCGCGATGCCCGCATCCTCACCATCTACGAGGGCACCAGCCAGCTGCAGGTAGTGGCTGCGCTCAAGGGCATTGTCAGCGGCGGCTACCTGAAGATTGTCGCCGACTACGACAGCCAAGCCTCCGCGCTCACCCTCACCCCCGAACTGGCCGAATGCCTCGCCGCCCTGCGCAAGGGCGTGGAACGCTACAACGCCATGTACGACTCCGCCGCCACCGAAGGCACCTCGGCACCTCGTTTCGAGCACCACGCCCGTCGCCTCACCGAGCAAGTCGCCCTCATCATCATGGGCTACCTGCTCCTGTTCGACAGCACTCGCGACAACTCCTACACCGATGCCTGCCGCTGGATTACCGAGCAGCTATAGCATCCGCTCCAACTCGGCTATGCGAGCCCTAATCTTTTCGGCCTGGCCCTGTAGAAAGTCCTCGCTGTACTTGGCATCGCAAAAACCGTTTCCACGAGCCACATAAGCTGAGTCGTACTCCATGTCGACCTCCAGCTCTTCATAATTGAGCAGCAGCTTCCGTTGCTGCTCAATTTCTTTTATTACCTCTTCCCTATTCATATTATAACAATGGTCTGAAGTTTTGTCTGATTAGCAATCAGCGGTCAGCGCGTCGAGGCTGCCGCTGCCGTTTTCCCATTCCCAACCCGCACTTCACCACCCACTGAAACAGGTGGCTACCATTCCACCCAACCTTCCCCCACCGCCGTTGCCGACTCCTAACGCCTCGTGCCGCACCCTACCATAATAGACTGTTTTACACCTCTTTCGAGGTCGTTATCCGCTTCCAAAAGCGGAGACGGAGCAAAGAACAAGCGGATATGGTGCGGAGAATTGAGGGAGTCGGTATTAGTTTAGTCAAAAACGAAGTGAAAATGTGCAGGAAAGGAAAAGTGAAAAATGAAAAGTGTACGGATGTGGCAACCGCCATTCTCCTTTCACTTTTCACCTTTCACTTTTCGACCTTTAATGTAAAGTAATTAAAGTCCTATCTTCTCGTTAACGAGCTTGATAATCTCTGCCTCTTGCTCTATGGCGCGAGCCTCCAGGTCGGCGGCCTTGGCAAGGATGTCGTTCTTGAACGCCTCGTCCTTCAGCGAGCTGGCATTGATTTTCACATTCAGGTGGGCACCCATCACCGCGCTGCGGGCTGCCAATGCGCCCACGCCGCCGTCGGTGACGCTGGCGGGGTTGCCCCACTCCACCATGGCGCGGCACACCTCGAAGGCCTCGAAGCTCTTCTGCATGGTGCGGAAGGGCACCTCGGTGGCAAACTTGGTGGCCTCCTGAATGGCAGCCGTGCGGGCAGCCTTCTCCTCGTCGGTCTTCTTGGGCAGGCCGAAGGCATTCATAATCTTATTGAAGGCGTTGGTGTCCTCGTCCACCAAGTGCAGCAGTTCGGTCTTCAGGGCTTGCCCCTTCACGGCCACGTCGCTGAATTTCTGCCACTCGTCGTCGTATGCGGCCTTGCCACCCGTAAGGTTGGCGACCATAGTGCCCAGCGATGCCGCCAGCGCACCCATATAGGCGCTCACGCTGCCACCACCGGGGGCAGGGCTCTCGCTAGCCGTCTCGTCGCAGAAGCCCGTGCAGGTGAGGTCGACCAGCTTTTTCTGGCTGTGTTCTTCGATAAGGAACTCGATGACCTTCTCCTGCGGGTCGAAGGGCTTGAGGTCGTCCAAGCCCATGCTCTTGATGGCCACCTTCATTATCTCGTCCTCGCTCACACCGAGGCTGCGCTGCTGTTTGGCAAGATAGTACTTGCCCGCATCTATCAGCACGCTCTTGGGTATCAGACCTACTATCTCGCACCCCGTCACCCGCAATCCGCGGTTGGCGGCACAGCGGCACACCTCGTCGAAGCAGAGGTGCACGGGAGCCACCTTGATGCTGGTGATGTTCATCGACACCTGTGCAATGCCGTAGTCCTCGATATACCAGCCGATGGCCTTGGTGCCCTTCAAGGTACCTGGTATCATAATGGTGTTGCCCTTCTCGTCCTTCATAATCTTGCCGCTGGGCTTGCCGCCCTCGCGCTGGGGACGGCCTTTCTCGCGCACGTCGAAAGCCACGGCGTTGGCACGGCGGGTGCTGGTGGTATTGAGGTTGTAGTTGATGGCCACCAAGAAGTCGCGGGCACCCACCTGCGTGGCACCGGTCTGCGCCACATGGTCGTTCCACTCGTTGGGGCCGAAGTCGGGCTTCCACTCCTCGCTGCCCAGACGGCTGCTGAGGCTCTCATACTCGCCCGTGCGGCAGTAGGCCAGATTGCGGCGTTTGGGTTGGAAGGCGGCGTTCTCGTAGCAGTAGATGGGGATATTCAGCTCCTCACCCAGACGTTTGCCCAGCTTGTGGGCATACTCCACCACCTCTTCCATCGTGATGTTGCTCACGGGGATAAGGGGGCACACGTCGGTAGCGCCCTGACGGGGATGGGCGCCGTGGTGGTTGCGCATGTCGATGAGTTCGGCAGCCTTCTGTACCACGCGGAAAGCAGCCTCGCAAGCCTGCTCCGGCTCGCCGACAAAGGTGATAACCGTGCGGTTGGTTGTCTGGCCGGGATCCACATCCAGCAGTTTCACGCCTTCGACCTTTTCAATCTCGGCGGTCACTTGATTAATGATATTCATGTCGCGCCCCTCGCTGATATTGGGCACGCACTCGATAAGTTGTTTCATACTATTTAGATTTATTATATTATATTTCAACCACTTGTAGCACAACGCCACAACATTTACATTTGCAAATATACACTTTTTTTTTGAGATAACGCCATATATGTTTTGTTGATATGTTTTGTATTGATATGATGATGAGTTTTAGTGTTTTAAGATTTTAGTGTTTTAGGGAGGCAGTCTGTCCCTCAGTCCATCAATCCCTTTAACCCTCAAACCTTCAATCTTATCAACAGACTGGGAAAGACAGTCAATAAGTTTCATAAATACATATTAGTTTCAAAACTGTGTATTTTTTTACTTTTGAAACCGAGTGCAAAAATACAACTATTTTTTGAATATGACAGAAATTTGTATACTCTCGTTAAGATTTCACATGATAAATACAAACTTTTGTCATTTTTTTCTCCTTATTGACAAAAATTTGCGTATCTTTGCACCGCTAAATATAACAATAATGCATGATAATTTACATATAGAAGAGATGCGTAATGCGCTGGGAAACAAAACAGAAATCACAATAAGGGATATTGATGATTTCTACTGCCGTTATTCTCCAGACATCCCATTTTCAACCGTCAAATGGCGTATCCATTCATTAATAAACAATGGATTCCTGCATAGGATCGGCCACGGTCGTTATCGTTTTGGGGTAGAAAAAATCTTCTTTCCCGACATCTTACTGCCAATGGAATTTCTCTGCTGTCAATGCATTTGCCCATCATCTCCTCAATACCGAGTTGTTCTTTGTCGATGTCGAGCGCGATGCACGAGAGGCAGTCTATTATGCGATTCGCGACAAATTCCCTAAAACTGTCCTCAGCAGCAGCCTCAACGACGAACTCGCATATTATGACGGTTGCATTGTTGTGCGCAACCTGATTACAGCCGCCCCTGTAATCACAGTGGAAGACATACCGATGGCTTCGATAGAGAAGATACTGGTTGATCTCGCCTTGGATAAAATGTTTCCGTTCCAGAATATAGAGATTATCCGCATCTTCGAGAACGCCTGCTCTTCCTATGCCGTCAATATCAGCCGCATGCTCCGCTATGCCGGTCGTCGAGGCCGTCGTGCCGTGATAGAAGCACTACTTGATGAAATAGACTATTGAGATGATAAAACCAAGTTCTTTCACCCACGATTGGATATGCAAGGTGTCCAAAGATAATAAAGCCGACCGCATTCTGGTTGAGAAAGCCATCCGGGCATTAGCTTTGCTCGAAGGTCTTGCAAATTCCTCGCTTCCGTTTGTCTTCAAAGGCGGCACCGCCCTAATGCTGATGTTTCAAAAGCCGCATCGCCTCTCAATAGACATTGACATCATTGTGTCTCCACGGGACAACGACATCGAGTCCGTTCTCCATTCAATCTGCGGCAGCAATGAATTCACCCGTTTTGAGTGCCAACAACGTGTCTCAACGGGCGACATCCCTGCGAAGCATTACACATTCTACTACCATTCAGCTGTAGAAGACAAGGAGGCCTCCATACTACTCGACGTGCTGTTCGAAGAGAATCCTTATACTGTACTTCTTGACCTACCTGTCGCCAATGCCTTCATCGACACCGAAACACCTGATGTTATGGTAAAGGTTCCCAACTACAACAATCTTCTTGCCGACAAGATGACTGCCTTTGCGCCACGAACCATAGGTGTCCCCTACACGAAAGGCAACAACAGCTGCGGGATGGAGATAATCAAGCATTTGTATGACATCGGACGCCTCTTCGACAATGCCGATGATTTGCTCGCCATCAACTCAACCTATCGTCGAATAGCTGAAAAGGAATTGTTATACCATAATAGATCCTGCTCTATTGAAGATGTGCTCAGCGACGCTATGGAAAATGCACTCTCCATCTGCTTCCGATACAGTCACAAAGGAACAGACTTCGAGACTCTCTTGTCAGGTATAAAACAGGTGACCAACCACATCTTTTCTGAATCATTCCATATAGAAAAAGCCATCCTTTTTGCCGCCAAGACCTACTATTTGGCCGCCTCGTTGATGACACAGTCACAAAAGATTGAGAAATATACTCCTTCCCACAACGCAGAAATAGCTCAATGGACAATTGCAGAGTATGAATACACCAAGCTCAACAAACTAAAGAAGTCTAATCCCGAAGCATTCTTCTATCTGTATGAGGGTTTGCAAATGACGTTGAAGTAACACTAATAGTTATGGCTATCTACTCGTGCTCTAATACGCGCGAAGAAAGGTTTTAGGTGAGAAATCCTCCGATGGCTCCTCGGCAACACTCTTTTCAATTTTCACTTTTCAATTTGTATTGGTCCCTCGGCGAACACTCTTTTCAATTTTCAACTTTCAATTTCACGGTCCGCCACAACGGCCTTGGCTATTTTCACTTTCAAACAGGTACATTGTCTTTCGTGGAGTCCAGTATTCCCTCATAAAAATGGAATATACATGTATTTATTCCCTCATAAAATTGG
>CAZTVH010000032.1:0-667 GCA_964616965.1 uncultured Bacteroidaceae bacterium
ACACTATAACAATAAAAAACACAAATACAAAAAACAAGTGAAAAAAAAAAAAAATGAAGGTATTAGAAGTGCGACAGGAGAATATCTGATAATTGCAGATCCAGATGATTATTTGGAACTGAATATGATGGAGGAGATATACCTCAAGGCGCATGAGACAGACGCAGATATGGTAATATGCGATTATTATCAATTTGATGAGGAGTCCGCCCATATTGAGACTGCAGTCCATGAAGGTGTAATAGGGAACGGCATGAATGTCAGGGATGATATAATCAATCGCCGCGATCCTCCTCTCTGTTTTGTGAGATTGTTTAAACGTTCACTTTTTTTGAAAGATGAGATGGTTTGGCCAGTAGGCCGTTTTGCTGAAGATATTGTGTATAGTGTAATAACGGCATATTATTCAGAAAAGATAGTCCATGTGGATAAGCCGCTTTATCATTATCGCAAGCATGGTAAGTCTTTGACATATTCTAAGGATGAGAAGGCTTGTTATGGAAGATGTAAAGGAATCATGGAAAATGTAAGTATTATGGAAGGATTCCTAAAAACGGTTGGGGTGACGGAAAAATACTGGAGAGGTTTATTGATTCAAAAAATAAGAGCAAGAAATCGATTGTTGCCGATAGTCAATAAAATGCGTTATAGAAAAATGTGGTTTGAA
>CAZTVH010000032.1:677-983 GCA_964616965.1 uncultured Bacteroidaceae bacterium
GGATTCTATTTTGGGAAGATAAAAATGATCATTCAACATATAGGGAGAAAGTATGGTTTGTATGTATAGCATTAGGTTTGTATCCTTGGTTTAAGAAATATTTAGGAGGAAAACATTTGAGACCATTTCCAGAGTGGCCTGTCTGGTATTAATAAGATATGGGTAAACAATTAACTTTAAAAGATATCCAGAAACTGAGCTTGGAAATTCTTCTGGATGTTCATGATTTCTGTGTTAAGAATGGGATAAAATACTCATTAGCGGCGGGCACGCTGTTGGGCGCGGTGAGGCACAAGGGGTTTATCC